>CBFGNP010000297.1:0-5903 GCA_965650095.1 uncultured Pedobacter sp.
CGACCTGGACTAAACAGTATTGGGAAAAACTTCATCCTTATTCTGCCGGCGGTGCTTATGTGAATTTTATGATGGATGAGGGAGAAGAGCGTGTGAAAGCTACTTATGGTGAAAATTACGAAAGATTAGTAACGATTAAGCGCAAGTACGATCCGAATAATATGTTTAGAGTGAATCAAAATATTAACCCCTATCCTGAAAACGAACCTGTGGTGACTACCTGATGGAAATCCCATTAGTCTAACTGTCGCCTTGGCTGGACAATTTTCGAATCAATTCTTATATGATTTGAAAAAACTGACGAATTTTGATCTATCGGGTCTTTAATCCTAGAAATAACTGGCTTTTATTTTTCCGGAAACTAGTAACGAATTATAAGCTTCAACTCCATTCTCTTTTAACATATTAGTAATAAGAATATTACAGCTCAGGTTATTACATTGCATTATGAGAATGGTGAAGAGGCAGCAACCATTTTGATTTACCCACTTCATATAAAACATTCGGTTACCGGCCTAAATATTCCACTGGTTAATCTTGCTATGATTTAGATGATCAATTAAATTGATTTTTTCGGCCTGTTATTGGCGCGGACAGGTTCGCATGAACACCATCTCTCCTTAGTCTAATTCTGAGGCCTGTTTATTCGCCATTCCCCGAAGCCGACCCGAATGAAACCCGAACAAGGTACCTTATTATGGCGGCTTATCTACAGGCCTGAACAAAGCCGTCTGCCATACCACACATCGGTTCGAAATGCATTCTACCTTCGTTTTACGATGTAATTGTTTAGGTGTCATCGCCCCAATGTAGCATCAATAAAAATGTGGCTGTGCGTTTTATGCGTATGTCGGCAGCTTTAGCAATGAAACACCTGATAAACTCATTTTAACGCGCAGTATATGACACGGAAATTACCTATTCGTAAATAAAATCTTCTATTTCACCTTTATTCCACTTAAGCGAATCAGCGATGCATCCTATACCGGCACAGTTTTTCAGCGCTATTTTAACCCGTTCCAGATGGGCGGCATTAATCCTGCTAAGATCCTTATTTTTTCGTAACTGCTTCTTTATAATGTCATCACCTATCAGTATTGTAATAGCCGGAAAAATTCGTTGCGCCAGAATTTCCTCGGTGGAGTTATATTCCTGCTATCTCCTATTTTTAGAACTTAATTTTTTAAATTTATACTTCTGATTTTAGTTTTATAGCCCAATGTCACAAGCTAACTTGCTCCAGCCTCAGAGAGGTCCGGCAGTAGAAGTTCCGCCCGATCCGGTTGTGACGCGACAGCAAGTCATAATTACAATCTGATAAGTTTAAAATGTTGATTAGTAGCTCCGGTAAAGGTTTTTACCCGGGCATCAGAACCATTAGCAGTACCGTCAACATCTAAAACTACAGCCGGATTCGCTCTGTTCACCATTTTGTAATAACCACTACCTACGTCCATAATCTGCCATTCATCATTAAGATTAGCATCGGCCGTATACGTACGTTGAACAACATCTGTGTTGTTTATAACAGGACCCGCGTTTAATGTTGCCACCATTGCCTTCCCGGTCAACTGATTAATTACTTTAAAATAGCCTGCTCCCAGACTGGTAATATTCCACTGGTCGTTTGTATTTGTACCATAAGTATATAAGAATATATTTACGTCTTCTGCAGTTGAGAGCCCGTTTGTAGCTATTGCTCTGGTAGAACTGTTTCTGGCCATTATTTTATACTTTCCATTCACCGGACCGAACAACCGCCTGGTAAACTGGCTATTAGCATCTGTTTCATACAAATTCCGGTAAGGTGAGTACGTCTTGACAGTTATCTCATCTCTATCTGGCCTAAATCTCATTATACGCATCAAACCATTGCCCCCAAATTGGCGGACAGTCGTTGGGCCTTGGTAGTCTGACATAAAAGTTTTGATTGTATTCCCATTAAAGTTGTCTTCACGTTCCCCTTCACCCAAGTCACTTCCATAATGCCCGCAAAGCATTAAAAACACATTGTGACGATCCTTTAACTTATTATAGAGGGCTTGTCCTTGTCCGTCTCCGCTCCATGCAGCAGGTTTACCATCTTTAATGATATAATGTGAAACGATAATTGCTTTCCTATATGAGAAGGTTGTCAAAGGTCCCAAGCCCATTGGTTCGTTCTGTTTCTTTCAGCTAGAGCTGTAACATCCCCAGTACCGGCAGCACTATTAAATTCGATGTAGATGATAATGAAATCTATTCCACCAGCGGTGATCAAATCATAATGATTATCATTATTATCGGTACCCGTATCTAGATTTTCTCCATAATAGGTCTTATTGGCAAAATGATCCCTACCAAAAGTAGCGTTGTACTTAACTGTAGTGCAGGTTAGCGGATGACCAGTGTCTGGAGACTGATCGTGGTTACCCACACAAGTTCCATATGGTATACCCTCAGGCAGTCCGGTTGTAACTGGGTTTTCGAGGCTATAATAGCAATCTTTTGCGTTATCCCAGTGAGATTGATATTGATCTCCATTTTCAGAGATATCTCCTAAACTAGCTACATACACTATATTCTGAGACGCGCGGTTAGCTATAATCCAGTCTGTTTGTGCCTTAAACATGGCTTGTAAGCCTCCATGGCGGTTCGATACATAATATTGCGCATCAGGAATAACTACAATTGTAAACTCCTCTGGAGAGGTGGACACTGGACTTATTCTGGAACTGGCCGGCGTATCCGGTTCAGCTTTCCCCATTGACTCATTTTCTTTACATCCTGAAAAAAATAGGGCAATTGCTAAAATTAGCAACGCCTTTTTGCTAACGAGGATATAATATCTCTCATTAACATGGTTTGACGAATTGTTCATATTTGGCTTTTTGATTAGTTCTTAGTTTGTTACGGCTTTCACTGCCTTGTTCATACATGATATTTTTATGCACATTATCCTTTTATTGTTAATGTATTTACTATCACACCCTTGTCATCAATCATTGTTAAATTAAATGAACGGTGATCTGCTTTAATATCCATTATAGTTCTGGCGCCATTTCTCGGCCCGCCTCCAATGACTATCGGATAGTTATGTTCCCCTTCAACTTTCTGCTTAATACTATATCGGTGAGTATGTCCCGATATGAGTAAATCTATTTTAGCATCATTAAATATTGGACCCCAAATTTTACGGCAATGCATTGTTCCATGCCAATCACCTGAATAATATGGAGGAATATGGCTAAAGACTACTTTATATTTTGCCCGTTTATATTCCTTTTTTTGAACCTCGTTTTTAAGCCACTCAGCTTGCTTTAAGCGATAGCTATCAAAATCTACTATTCCACCGTACTCAGGATCTTTGTCAGTTTTATCTTCTCCTGAATCAAGTACTATAGCGTATATAGGTCCGTATTGGATGGAATAGTAATATTGATGTTCACGTCCGTCGAAATAATCTGATAAATTTCTTGCAAACTTCCCTCTGGTTTCGTGATTTCCACGGGAGAAGAAGAATGGTATTTGTGTAGAAAAGAGCTTTGAAAAAGGAGCAAGTAAATGGCTTACTAACTGATTTTCATCTATTTGAAAATCAAACATGTCGCCGTTTAAGAAAATAAAATCCTTGCTTTCGGATTCAACATATTTCATTAAATGGGCGAAAGAATCGGGCCTGTCATGAATATCATTAAAAACTAAGAATGATACATCCTTGGCCTTTGTATTCACTGTTCTAAAACTATAAGCCGGACTTAAAAACGTATCGCCGTAAACTAGTCTATAGGGTGCAAAGCTTTCAATCTTCTTTGAACAAATGCGATAAAAATAAGATCTGCCAGGTTGTAGGTTTTTTAAAGCAATTGAATGAATAGTATTATAAGCCTCTATAAGTCCGTCATTTACAGTATGGGCTTTTTTATCTATGAGATCCTTAGATTCGCCATACTCAACCCAACTGTAACATGGAACATGTGTAACCCAACGCACCGTAATTTGGTGTTCACCCGGTGCTTGTAAATATGGGCCGGTTTTTAAAATCGCACCAGAATCCTCCTGTAAATCACAGATAGTAGCACCGTAAGAGACTCCCGGAACTATTGCGGCTGCAGTGCCAAGTAAACTTAAAGATGCCAGAAACGTCCGGCGTTTAACGGTATTATTCATAACAATTAAAACTTCGAATTTTTACAAGCACATCACCAATCGCCTTTTCAAATCCTTTTATCATCAACTTTTGTATTATTCTTTCACTTCCTTTATTTCAAAAATATTACTGCTTACCGCTTTTGCAGATGGCAGTTCTAAACCGGCATTCATTAAATAGCCGCCACTATACTTTTTCCCGCTTACTGCAGCTGGCTTGGTACCGGGGAAAAGATTTACCTCGGTAATCTGGTATGATTTGCGCTCATCCAATCCCTGTAATTTTACCGGGCTAAAATCTTCGCCATATTTGCTGTTCAGCATGTATGAATATAGTACTGCTCTGCTTTTATCCGCGCTCGCGTATAACAATACCGCCCTGTTTTGCTCATAGGGCGAAATAATTCGGTAAAGGTTGCCATACCATACCACATCACTTAAATACTTATAGGTTTTTATCGCTTCCTTAGTAAATTGCAGCTCATTTGCTTTAAATTCTGAAGTGTTAATGTCATACCCCAGCTTACCCATCATGGCCACATCCGTACGAAATTTCAAGGATTGTTTGCCCCATGACGTTACATGTGCAGCAATAGTGTTTGCCGGAAAAAAATAAGAATATCCCCACTGGATGTACACTCTTTGGAGTCCATCAGTATTGTCGCTCGGCCAAAATTCGGTAAAGTATTTCAGGGCCTTATAGTCCGTCCGTCCACCACCGCCTGAGCACAACATCATAGGTAAATGCGGATATTTTGCTTTCATCCGATCCATTACATTATAAAGTCCCTTTACGTAGTCTATGTTGAAATTCTCCTGGTTTTTAGTATAGGGCGAGTAGCTGTTAAATATCCAGGCATTACAATCCCATTTAAAATAAGCCAGTTTTGGGTTTTCCAGGAGTAGCTTATCCATCACATCGAACACGTAATCTTGTACTTCAGGATTGCTCAGGTCGAGCACTAGTTGATTTCGGTTGTAAGCCTCCTCGCGATTAGGTGCCTTAACTATCCATTCAGGATGAGTTTCGTATAATACGCTTTTAGGATTCACCATTTCCGGCTCCACCCAAATGCCAAACTTTATACCTTTCTTTTCAGCTTGTTGCACGAGGTGAGGTATACCATCTGGTAAAATGGCTTTATTTACCTCCCAATCGCCCAGGCCATGTTTATCGTCGTTACGCGGATATTTGGTACCGAACCATCCATCATCAAGCAAAAACATATCTACACCCATATCGGCTGCACTGGCAATCAGTTCGTCAAGTTTAGCCTGATCGAATTTAAATTTGGTGGCTTCCCAGTTGTTCAGCAGCGTTAAACGGGGTTTTTCGCCATCGTTTACGCCATGCTTACGGGCCCACTGGTGCATGTTCCTGCTGGCTTGTCCTTTACCGGCGGTGCTGTACGTAAATATAAACTCAGGGCTGGTTAACACCTTGCCTGGCGCCAGGCTGTACGCTGAAGCGTAGGGATTCATGCCCGGGATTACACGTAGCGAATGATGATTATCAAGCTCAAAAGCGAAGCGAAAATTGCCCGACCATGCTAGCGAACCTGCCAGTACTTCACCATTATTTTCATCAGAAACTCCATTTAAGGATAATATGAAGAATGGCGATTGATACATGTGCGTACGTGTGCCTAATTTGGCATCTATTATTTTGAGTCCGTTGACCAATGGTTCTTCCACCATTTTTTGCTCTTCCGCCCAATCACCATGAAATTGAGTTAGCCAGTATTTTGCTGCGTCGAAATTCAGCATGGCGGATG
>CBFGNP010000298.1:0-5887 GCA_965650095.1 uncultured Pedobacter sp.
GTTGACGCAAACGATTCACAATTTCTACTTTCAGCAGATGAACTGCAGGTCCAAATTTCGCACTCATATGCGTAATAACCAGGTAATCCCTTCCCTTTATAAACGGGCTAAGCGGGATAAAAACAATATTGCTGTCTGTAACCAGAATCTTTCCATCAACCGGCGATTCTTTCCATGTTGAATCTTTCTCTGAAGGACTCTGTAAAACGGAGATCAAGCTACTTAATGTTGAATCATTGCCCGGTCTTTTTTGCAGCTGTAGCAATCCGGTCGGCCCGATATTTTTGAAGACGATCGCCGAGCTATCCGGGGAAAAATCAATTAAAAGTGGCTTATTATTTGCAGATGAACAAGCAAATAGAAATCCGGCAAGGAGGACAATAACAATATGCTTAACTAAACTTTTAACCATACCACTAAAATAAACATTATGAGACTGATTATTGAAATTTTACTGATGGGCCTTGCTGTATTGCTTGGTGCCTACCTCGTACCTGGGGTACAAGTTGAGGGCTATGGAACGGCCATAATCGCCGCGATCCTGATTGCCCTGGCCAATGCCACTATCGGATTTATCTTGAGGGTGCTTACTTTTCCTGTTAATTTTTTAACCCTTGGCCTCGTGTCTTTCATCATCAGTGTATTGATGATCCTGCTGGTCGACAATCTGATGAGCGGATTTAACACATCCGGCTTTTGGTCCGCCGCATTTCTGGCTATTGCAGTTGCCTTGATCAAAGGTCTGTTTAATGCAATCGCGGGATCAGATAAAGATTAATTAACCTACCGTAAATCCAGGTCTTGCCTTAGGAAACAGGCCCCTCAGTGTTAACTTTTTCTTTTGCTTTTCTTTTGCTATCCTTTTGCTATTGTTTTGCTATCCTTTTGCTCAAGCAATAAAAAAGCGAAATTAACGCAGGTTAAAAGCAAAATCAAAACAAAATTAAAATTTTGAACAGCACAGACACAGACAGGAGGAAGAAAGAAAGCGGATGTTCAAATTAAGCATGAACATCCGCTACATTATCTTTACTTCCCCCTATCTGATCAGCTCTCTCGAAATGACCATTTTCTGAATTTCAGAAGTCCCCTCGTAAATCTGTGTGATCTTTGCGTCGCGCATTAAACGCTCCACATGATATTCTTTTACAAAACCATATCCGCCATGAATCTGAACAGCCTCAACGGTCACCTCCATAGCAACTTTAGAAGCATATAGTTTAGCCATAGAGCCGGCGAGTGTATAAGACAGGCCCTGATCTTTTAACCAGGCCGCTTTATAGACCAACATTCTTGCGGCCTCTATCTGCGTCGCCATATCCGCCAGTTTAAAGGCGATGGCCTGATGTTCGGCAATGGGCTTGCCGAATGATTTCCTTTGTTTAGCATAATCAAGTGCCAGTTCGTATGCCCCGGCAGCAATACCTAAAGCCTGCGCAGCAATACCTATCCGTCCTCCTTCAAGTGTTTTCATCGCAAATTTAAATCCAAAGCCTTCCTCACCAATGCGATTCTCCTTTGGCACCTTAACGTCATTAAACATCAGAGAATGGGTATCAGAGCCACGGATCCCCATCTTATTTTCTTTTGGGCCAATCGTAAATCCTTCCATGCCTTTTTCCACGATAAAAGCATTGATACCTTTGTGCCTTAAGGATTTGTCGGTTTGCGCAACAACGAGGTAAGTAGAGGCAGTGCCACCATTAGTAATCCAGTTTTTTGTACCGTTCAACAGATAATGATCGCCCTTATCCTCCGCAGTGCTTTGCTGGGAAGTAGCATCAGACCCAGCTTCCGGCTCCGATAAACAGAAAGCACCAATCTTTTCTCCTGCAGCCAGGGGTTTTAAATACTTTTCCTTTTGAAAATCAGAACCCCAGGATTCCAGTCCGTAGCACACCAGGGAGTTGTTTACTGAAACCACTACAGAAGCAGAAGCATCGATTTTAGACAATTCTTCCATAACAAGGACATAAGACAAGGCATCAAGCCCGCTGCCATTGTATTTTTCGGACACCATCATTCCCAGAAAGCCCAGTTCGCCCAGTTTTTTTATCTGTTCTGCAGGAAATTTTTGATGCTCATCTCTTTCGATAACTCCAGGCTTTAATTCAGTCTGCGCAAAATCTCTTGCGGCCTGCTGGATCATCAGTTGTTCTTCACTTAATTGAAATAGCATAATGTCATAATAAATAATAAGTTATGCCAAATTTATATATTATGAAGCAAACTACTATGGCAGCATAGTATTTTATTTCAACAGATGATTGTTGTCATCCGGAAACACAAGAATCGGGTGGTATTTCCTGGCTTCCGCTATAGGCAGGGAGCCATAAGACATAATGATCAGGATGTCGCCAACCTGAACTTTCCGGGCCGTTGCCCCATTTAAACAAACGGTTCCGCTGCCCCGGGCCCCTTTAATCACATAGGTTTCGAAACGTTCACCGTTATTGTTATTTACAATCTGTACTTTTTCATTTGGAATGATCTGGGCTGCGTCCATCAGATCCTCATCAATGGTAATGCTTCCAACATAGTTCAGTTCCGCCTGTGTTACTTTAACACGGTGTATTTTCGATTTTAATATCTCGATAATCATGCTGCAAAGTTAACTAATTTTATGAATGCGAGGTTTTTTCTATTCTTAACTGAGTATCATATTATCTATAAGGCGGGTTTGACCTACCTTGGCCGCGACCAGTGCAACAATGTCAGAATGGCTTTTATCCTCCTCAGGCAACAGCGTTTTTCCGTTGGCAATGGTAAAATAATCAAGTGCTACGCCCGGGGTTTCATTAATCAGCTTTTTAGCATTTTCAACCAGCACAGGAACACTTAAAGCGGAAAAATTATCTTTTACATAGCTTAAGGCCTTACTGAGCACCAGTGCATTTTTCCGGTCCGCCGCTGTAAGATGAATATTTCTTGAACTCATGGCCAGACCATCATCTTCCCTGATAATAGGACAGGATACTATCTGAACAGGAAGGTTAAACCAGGCAACCATATTTTTAATCATCAGCACCTGTTGAAAATCTTTCTGACCAAAGAACGCTATCTGTGGATTGACCGCATCAAAAAGTTTTTTTACAATCTGAGTTACCCCCTGATAATGTCCCTTTCTAAACTCACCTTCCAATAGGAACTCGGCCGGACCAAGGTCGATGTGCCATTTTTCCGGCTTGGGATACATTTCTTTAACAGCCGGCATAAAAACGACATGACAACCAGCCTCTTCCAGCATTTTCATGTCATGCTCCAATGGTCGAGGATATTTCTCCAGGTCTTTGGGATCAGTAAACTGGGTTGGATTGACAAAAATGCTGCAAACGACCACATCAGCCTGTTGCTGCGCTATTTTTATAAGTGATACGTGCCCGTTATGCAAAGCACCCATTGTTGGTACCAGCGCAATTTTCTGTTGAACCAATTTAATTGGTTCAAGCAACGACTTTAATGCCGCAATAGTATTTATTACTTTCAAACTAGCCTGTAAAATTTCAAGGGGCAAAGTTGGTTATTTATACATTCCTAACAAAACATCTTGCGTATATTATTGATAAATGTTATTATTTTGCTTACCTTTGCCCCTTGATAATCTTTTCTTTAACATAAATTTTTATTTAGAATATGGAGATGGCAAAAACGAAGCTACTGATTGTTACACACGAGATGTCGCCTTTCCTTGAACTCACAAAGATTTCTGAAATTACCCGTCAACTACCACAGGCAATGCAGGATAAGGGATTTGAGATCCGTATATTGATGCCGAGGTTTGGGAACATTAATGAAAGAAGGAACAGATTGCACGAGGTTATCCGTCTTTCCGGGATGAACATTATCATTGATGATAATGACAACCCTTTAATAATTAAGGTTGCTTCAATTCCCGCCGCACGTATGCAGGTTTACTTTCTTGACAATGAAGATTATTTTCAGCGCAAGTACGTATTCAGGGATAAAGAAAACAAGTTTTACGCAGATAACGACGAGAGGACGATCTTCTTCTGCAAAGGTGCGCTTGAAACGGTTAAGAAATTAGGCTGGGCTCCCGATATAGTTCATTGCCACGGCTGGATGACTTCTCTTGTTCCTGCGTATATCAAAACTACCTATAAGAATGACCCTACATTTAAAAACTCAAAAGTTGTTTATTCTATTTATGAAAACTGCTTTACGGAGACCTTAAATGCGGATCTGCATAAAAAAGCCATCATGAATTCCATGACCGCTGAGGACACCAAAATGTTTGAGAATGCGGATTGCAATGTATTGCATATGGGAGCCATAACTTATTCTGATGCAGTGGTGTTAGCCGATGAAAACATTCACAGCGATGTGTTAAAATTTGTTAAAGATTCTAATAAGCCAACTTTAGCTTATAATTTAACAGAAAATTTTGAAAACTTCTATTCTTTATATGAGGAGATTTCAAATGAAGAATTGGCTTCAATAGCATAAACTCAGGTATTATTAAATTAAATATGAAATTTACAAAACAAGACTTATTAACCCTGTTGATAGGTCTTTTTCTTTTTGCCTCCTGTAAAGACGCCAACACGATTGGTTTGGACCTGGATTCCGATTTCGCTATAACAGGTACACTGATGGATTCGACCACTGTGGCCTCACAAACGTTAAAGGATGACGTAACATCAGGCGTATCATTGGCCAGACATCCATTGGGCTTTATGACTGATCCTGATTTTGGGACAACCGAAGCCAGCATTGCCATGGCGGTCGGCATACCAAGTGGTGGTCATTCTTTCGGAACGGCTCCTACTATTGATTCGGCAGTGCTTGTTTTACCTTACGGCACGCAGTTTTACGGAGATACAACGGTTTCAATTTATACCGTAAAAGTAAATCAGCTGACCAACGACCTCTCCAAAGAAAACGCTTACCTTATTGATAAAGTATGGCCCGCAGAAGTTCCTGTACTGGGAACCTTTAGTGGTAAGATCAAACCAAACACAAAATCCAGAATTTCAGACATTGTAAGCGGTGGAGCGGATACACTAATCACTGTTGTTCCACAATTAAGGATTAAACTGGACAATACATTTATCCAAAACAATATCATTAATCTGGACTCTGTTACCCTATCTAAAGCCAATAATTTTTATAAATCATTGAAAGGCTTTAACGTTACCGCAACAGCAACAGGTCAGGGTGGGATCATGTTCTTTGATTTTGCGGGAACGAATGGTAAAATAGAGATCTATTACAAAAAGCAGAATGCGACTACGGCCGCTGCAAGAGATACCGTTGCCGTGAGCTTCCCTATAGGAAACGCTTCCGGGCCCGTTACGGCGTCCATTAAGCACGACTATACAGGCACCGCAGTAAAAACGCAACTTGACAATCCTAATCCTGCAACACCTTATACCGTCACTTATTTGCAGGCCCTGGCAGGATTAAAAAACAAAATTTCCTTCCCGTATTTAAAAAAGTTTATGGCTGATTTAAGATCAAAAGAGGGAAACTCAGAGGCAACGAAAGTGATTATCAATAAGGCTGAGCTGGTGATCGACCTCAGCAATGGCTCGGATGTACTTCCGTTCAGCGCAGCACAAAGGCTTGCACTTTACAGGTATGACATTGCCGGGCAAAGGGCAAATGTACCGGATAACGACAACAGCGTTCAGGGGTCCTACAATGGAGATCCAAGGGCACTTGGAAGTGAAGTTCTCTTTGGCGGCTTCTTTGATTCCGTGAACAGAAGATATATTTTTACGGTAACCAGCTACATTCAGGACTTACTGGATGGCAAGACCGATGATTACGGAACATTTTTAGCACCTAGCTCACTTACAGAGTATAATGTGAATCGTTCGGTAACCTCTGCGGCCAGGTCAGTTATCGGCAAATGGAAAAAAGATCC
>CBFGNP010000299.1:0-5864 GCA_965650095.1 uncultured Pedobacter sp.
AGTTAAACCGCTAAAAGACAAAAGACTGTTGATCGGATCTGCGATAAAAGAGTCCCAATGCTCCAGGTTATCAAATATCTTGGCGCCTAAAAAACCCCATACTGCAGCCCAGACAATCAGGCTACCCATTAGCTCGTACGGATGTTGGGTAATTTCAACCGTTTTAGGCTTATCGAGCTTCACCTTGTTCTTTTCCTGATAATCCCAGTAGGCAAACAGTCCTGCAAAGAACAGACCGCCTAAAATATTGCCTTTTGTGGACAAGAGTACGGTTTGCGCATCACTTACAAAAAGTTTATAGTTTAATAGTGCATAAACCAATTTATAGCCGATCAGGAAGCCAAATACGGCATTGGAAACCAACTCAATGGTACTGGCCGGTTTCCCTATGGTAACGGTTTTCTTTTGAGGATGAATTTTCCCTAGAGCCTCTTTGCGCTTGAACTCCTTAGTAAATGCCCAGTAACCCGCAATAAAAGCCAGAGCTACAAAAACACCAAACGTATTAAATGGAAGCGGAACTTGTATACCGAAAAGGTATTCTATAAAATGAGATACGGTAGGGAACATATGCTAAAAAGGGTTTATGCGAATATAGGATTAATGAGACAATACTTCTTGTGTTTCTTCAACTTCTACTTCTCCATCTGCACCAAGTTCTACGAGCCGAACTGTTTTGATTTCGTTGACCATTACAGGATCATATTTAGCCTTTACTTTTACGTAGTTTTTAGTAAACCCATGCATGAATCCGTTTTTCTGATCGTCTTCAAAAAGAACTTCGCCTATGGTATTCAGCTGTGACTGATAGAAAGCTCTGCGTTTTTTATCAGATAAGATATGCAGCATTTTACTTCTGTCTGCACGTGTACTTCCCGCAACACGACCTTTCATTTCGGCAGCGGCTGTCTGTTCACGCTCAGAATAGGTAAATACATGCAGATAGGAAATTTCCAGTTCGTTCAGAAACTGATAAGTATCTAGAAAGTCATCATGGCTTTCACCTGGAAAGCCTACAATTACGTCGACCCCGATACAACAATTTGGCATCACTGCTTTTATTTTGGCGACACGTTCGGTGTACAGCTCTCTTTGGTAGCGCCTTTTCATCAGGCCCAGTATTTTATTCGAGCCGGATTGCAGGGGGATATGGAAGTGCGGAACAAACCTTTTAGATGTAGCTACGAACTCAATGATTTCATTACTCAATAAATTAGGCTCAATTGACGAGATCCTGATCCGCTCTATACCTTCAACTTCATCTAAGGCCTTGACCAGATCAAAGAACTTGTCCTCTCTTTCGCCATTTCTAATGCCAAAATCACCCAGATTCACCCCGGTCAGCACAATTTCCTTCACCCCAATTCCGGCGATCTGCCGGGCGCGGTTAACCACATTTTCTATGGTATCACTTCTACTGCCTCCACGGGCCAGTGGTATGGTACAATAAGTACAGGGATAATCACAGCCATCCTGCACTTTTAGAAAAGTACGGGTACGGTCTCCTATGGAATAAGCCGCAATAAAATTGTGGTTTACTTTTTCTATATTTTGCTGGTGAACGATCGCTTTAGGCGCTTTGGTCAGATCGGATATAAACTCTACGATCCTGAACTTTTCGGCGGCGCCCAGGACCATGTCTACCCCTTCTATCTCTGCTATTTCTGCAGGTTTCAGCTGCGCATAGCAGCCAACAATCGTAATGTACGCATGAGGAGCATATTTAAGTGCCTCCTTTACTACCTTACGGCACTTTTTATCGGCATGTTCGGTCACTGAACAGGTATTGATCACATATACATCTGCAGCATCCGTAAAATCTACGACCGCATAACCTGCGTCGGTAAATAACCGGCCAATGGTTGATGTTTCAGAGAAATTCAACTTACAGCCTAATGTATAAAATGCAACTTTCTTCATCCTTTTGTATTGTAGCCTAACAGTCATCGCTGCATGGGAATTTGCAAAGGTAAGGTTTTACCTGATATTATTCTTCATTCCAGCGGTAACTCTCCTGTTCCAATCCTGCCAGGTCGAGCACCCGGTTAACTACCGTTTGGGCTGCTTCTTCAATGGTCTTGGGAATGCTGTAAAACGATGGGCTGGCAGGACAGATGATGCCTCCTGCTTCGGTAACAATTTTCATGTTATTGATGTGGATGAGATTAAAAGGCGTATCACGAACCACTGCTATCAGTTTTCTCCGCTCTTTTAGTACAACATCAGCAGCTCTGGATATGAGATCATTTGAAATTCCGTGTGCGATCCGGCCGAGTGTTCCCATTGAGCATGGAATAATAATCATGGTGTCATATTTTGCGGAGCCCGACGCAAAGGGGGCGTTAAAATCCATCTTAGGATAAAAAGTAAACGGGTAACGATCGTAGTCCTGATTTTCCAGTTCAAAGCGCCATACCTCTTTCGCGTTGTCAGACATGACTACACCTACTTTTTCCACCTGATCAGATAGCCGCAACAAATTATCCAATAACAGCTTCGCATAAACAGAACCACTGGCGCCGGTAACAGCGACAATTATTTTCTTCTTCCTCATATCGGCTATAAAGATACGGAAGCACATCAAACAAAAAAGGGCCGAAAAATTAATTTTCGACCCTACATCTACCTATGAAAAACATACCCTCGAAAGGGTAAGCCCAAATGTAACTATCTTTTTTAATAAATGAAAGTTTAAACATACTTTTTTCATTAGAATATAAATTTGTTTTTTCAGTGATATTTATCGTTTATTATGTCTTCAAGCTGCCTTCGGCGGTTTCAATGGTAATGAAGCTATCATAAGTTTCTATTTTTCACCAGCATCTATTAGATTTTTGTGTTCAAGAGCTCGCAGGCTCGGTTCATTCCGGTTTGTGTGTGTAAACTCATGATGGTTTCAACTCTTTTTCGTAAGGCCAATACACTAAATGAAAATACAGATTCCTTAAATTTTATTCAGCTATACCGAACAAAAAATGCAAGCCTGTATCTTTTTACGTCGGCCTGCCAAATAGTAAGCGATATTAGCATAATCAGCCGTAATTTTGACATTTCATGGTATTTATAAAAGATTTTTATACATTTAATATTCTATTTTAGCCAAATATTATGAGACCTCAACTCCTTAAAGTTTCTAATCACCTGGTCAATTCTTTCAGCGCCAGAAGAGATAAGGTACCTTACATGAACAACCGCTGGCATTACCATGCCGAAGTTGAACTGATTTATTTTAAGAAAGGGAGCGGGACTCAGTTTATAGGTGATCACATCAAACGTTTCAGTTCGGGCGACATCGTTCTTGTGGGTGCTCAGCTCCCCCATTACTGGAAATTTGATGACAGTTATTTTGATGAGGGAGAGGAGAACAACGCCGACGTTGTAGTCGTACATTTTGGGGAGCACTTCTGGGGAGATCATTTTCTTTCCCTGCCGGAAAATAAAGGAATTAAACTCACCCTGGAGAAGGCTCAGAGAGGCATCCAGATTCTTAATCAAAGCAGGGAGCATATTGGGGCACTCATGGAAGAAATTCTTTCCGCAACAGGCCCAAGAAGAATTATTCTTTTAATGGAAGCCTTACTGGCTATTGAGCGCAGTGCGTCCGACAAACCGCTGTCTTCTATCGGTTTCCGTAATAATTTTGAAGAAACGGAGAATGAGCGGATCAATGCGATATATAATTATTCGCTGACCCATTTCAAAAGAAAGATCCCTATGGAAGAAATGGCTGCAGTTGCCAATATCAGTCCAAATTCATTTTGCCGCTATTTCAAAACGAGAACCCGAAAAACTTATACGCAATTTATCAGTGAAATACGGGTTGGCCACGCCTGTAAACTCCTCATAGAAGACAACATGAATGTGAAACAGATCTGCTACGAAAGCGGCTTCCATAACTTTGCCAGCTTTCACAAACACTTTAAGACCATCACCGGACAAAGTCCGCTAAACTATCAGAAATCTTACTTCAGCAGATAACTCAATTTATTTCCCAGATTACGCACCGGCAGGCACAGGCCTGGCGCATCATTTTTCTGATATCTGGTAGTAAAGAGATCAACAGGTTTTTAATTGACCAGAGCAGGTTGACGTAGATTTTTACCCTTTCGGCCGGTAAGGTCGTCGCCCATATCCGCCCTTGCATCCTCCGCAAATCCCAGTATCTTTTTTACGATTTCCGGGTACTGGAGCTGAACATCATAAGCTTCTCCGGGATCATGAGCAAGATCATAAAGGGCCATTTTTACATCCAGCCGCGTAGCAGCGCCGGGTAGCCCATCTTTACCGTGAATATCGCTGGTATAGGATATGGATTGATGTGGGAGCACCAATTTCCAGTGCTTATACCGTACTGCTTTTAAACTATTTGCGTTGTAGTAATAATAAAACACTTCGCGCGGATCTTTGTCGGACCTGCCGAATAGCAGATCTGCAAAGCTGAGGCCATCTATTTTATTCTTTGGCTGCGGAGCATGGGTAATGCTCAGTAAGGTTGGCAGGATATCCATATTGGTCAGCAGCTTGCTGTTCACACTGCCGGCGTCTACCTTGCCGGGCCAGCGGATGATACATGGCACTCGGGTACCCCCATCCCATACCGTCATTTTACCACCGCGGAAACCACCTGCAGAACCTGCATGGTTACCGAATCTTAACCATGGACCATTGTCGCTCGTAACGATAAGAATCGTATTTGCAGCCATTTTGTTTTTGTCTAATGCATGCATGATCTCTCCGATAGACCAGTCCAGTTCCATGATGACATCTCCAAATAGTCCCAGTTCACTTTTGCCACGGAACCTGGGCGAGGCGGCGAGCGGAACATGTGGCATGGGATGTGCCAGGTAAAGGAAAAAAGGATGGTTTTTATTTTGTGCTATAAAGCTGATGGCCTTTTGCGTAAAAGTACCTGTAAGTTTTGCCTGGTCCCCGAGTGTACGGTTATAAGCAACCGCCTTATCCCCATCCAGCAATGGAAGCTCGGGATACCTTATTTTTCCCGGAACTGAATCCTGTGGCTTTCCGTAATAATCTACCGGCCACATGTCGTTGGAATAAGGCAGTCCGTAAAAACTATCGAAGCCATAATGAATAGGAAGGTAAGGTGCCTTACTTCCTAAATGCCATTTGCCAAGCATAGCAGTTTTATAGCCTACCTGTTTCAGCAGGAAGGCAATGGTTTCTTCAGCGGGATTCAGGGCTACTTTTGATGCTGGTGACAAGGCTCCCCGCAGTCCCAGCCGGTTGGGATAACATCCAGTTAACAATGCGGCTCTCGACGGGCTGCAAACCCCTTGAGCAGCATTAAAATGGGTAAACCGCATCCCCTCTTTGGCCAGTCTGTTAAAGTTAGGCGTGGGTATGCCGGTCATTCCATAGGGCTCTGTATCACCATAACCCATATCATCCATATTGATAATAATCACATTGGGGTGATCAATTTTTCCATGCTGGGCATAACCCTTCATGGAAAAATAAAAAAAGAGAAATACCAACCACTTAGTCTTCATGCGCTATCTGCCCATCCATCCACCGTCTACTGTCATTACGGTACCGTGCATATAGTTCGAGGCTTCGGAAGCAAGGAATAAAACCGGACCTTTAAAATCTTCGGGTTCACCCCATCTGCCTGCCGGTATGCGCTCCATGATTGAACGGCTGCGATTTTCGTCTGCCCTTAACGCAGTGGTATTATCAGTAGAAATATAGCCCGGGGCGATCGCGTTTACATTGACACCTTTCGCGGCCCATTCGTTGGCAAACGCTTTGGTTAACTGACCAACCGCGCCTTTACTGGCTGCATAGCCCGGCACTGTAATGCCGCCCTGGAACGTCAGCAAAGAAGCTGTAAAAATAATCTTTCC
>CBFGNP010000300.1:0-5864 GCA_965650095.1 uncultured Pedobacter sp.
ATTACGATCCGGCCGAATACCTGAAGTTTCTGGAAAGTGGTTTAACTGCTTTTAAAAACAAATAACGATCGTATTAATCCTGCAATAAGAATAGTAGCTCTTAACCGGGCTGTTGTTCTTAGCGCATGGTTATTCTCCTACTTACCAAACAACCTAAAAATTAATAATCTAAATGAAGAAATTAAGTTTGATCGCACTGGTGCTGTTCTGTGTTTGTTTTCAGGGCTTTTCGCAAAGAAGAAAGCCAAAAACACCAGCACCTGTACCCGCTGCAACAGCACCTGGTGCTAATCCAAATGCCATGAACCGCCCAGGTTCTCCTCCAGCCGGACCAAAACCTTATAATCAAGTAATTACGGCTAAAGCAAAAACAGATAACGGGCTGTTCAAAGTTCACAATGTTGAAGACCGTTACTTCTTCGAAATTGCGGACTCATTATTGGGTAGAGAAATATTAGCTGTTAACAGAATCAGCAAAGCCGCTGCCGGCAACCGTGCCTCAATGATCGGATATGGCGGTGATCAGATTGGCGATAATGTGATCAGTTTTGAAAAAGGTCCCGCAAACAAAATATATCTAAAAAGTATATCCTACAGTGAGCGTTCAAGAGATACCACTGAACAAGGAATGTACAAATCTGTAATGAATTCCAATCTTCAACCATTGGTGGCTTCATTCGATATTAAAGCTTTCGCGAAAGACTCTGTCTCTGGTGTAAAGGGTGTTGTTATTGATGTTACTGATTACATGAACACTGATAATGATATTTTCTTTTTTGACGCAGGCACAAAAAAGGCCTTATCATTAGCAGGACAATTGACTGATAGAAGCTACATTAAAGAAATTAGAGCCTATCCACTAAATATTGAGATCAGGACGCTCAAAACATACATGAAATCCCCTCCTCAAATGCCTGGTATGATGGGCGGTGGCGGAGCTCCAAGCGCAACCCCGGCAACTTATGAACTGAACAGTTCAATGGTATTATTGCCCTCCAGACAAATGAAGCCAAGATTCTTTGATCCCCGGGTAGGGTATTTTGCAACAGGTTACGTTGATTTCGATGCGAATCCACAGGGAGTAAAAAGTCAATCATTGATTACCCGCTGGCGTCTGGAACCCAAAGCTGAGGATATAGAAAAATATAAAAGAGGTGAACTGGTAGAACCTAAAAAGCAAATCGTTTATTATATAGACCCTGCAACGCCAAAGAAATGGGTTCCTTACCTTATTCAGGGTGTTAACGACTGGCAAATTGCTTTTGAAAAGGCGGGTTTTAAAAATGCTATTGTAGCTAAAGAAGCACCTAGTGATCCAACATGGAATATCGACGATGCAAGACATAGCGTTATCGTTTATAAACCTTCCGATATTGCTAATGCAAGTGGCCCTCATGTACACGACCCACGTACAGGTGAAATTTTAGAAACACACATCAACTGGTATCACAACATTATGCAGTTGCTAAGGAACTGGTATTTCATACAGGCTTCGGCAATCGACCCTCAAGCTCGTAAAATGAAATTTGACGATAAATTAATGGGCGAATTGATCCGGTTTGTATCTTCTCATGAGGTTGGACATACTTTGGGTCTCCGTCATAATTTTGGTTCATCTGCTACAGTTCCTGTTGAAAAATTAAGAGACAAACAATGGGTAGAGAAAAACGGTCATACACCATCAATAATGGATTATGCGCGTTTCAACTATGTTGCTCAGCCGGAAGATAACATTACTGCTAAAGGTATTTTTCCAAGAATTGGAGATTATGATATGTGGGCAATTGAATGGGGATATAAATGGATGCCTGAATTCAACTCGCCTGACCAGGAAGCAAGCTATTCTAATCAAACCATTATCAAGAGAGTTGGTGCAAACAAACGTTTAATCTTTGGTACAGAAAGCGATGCTAATGATCCCCGGAACCAAAGTGAAGACATTGGAGATAATGCCATGCAGGCATCTGCTTATGGTATCAAAAATCTTAAACGTATTTTACCTAATATCCTAATATGGAGCAAAGAGCCTAATGAAAGTTATCAGAATGCAAGAACGCTCTATAATGAGGTTGTGGGTCAATATGGCCGCTATATGGGACATGTCGTTAAAAATGTGGCAGGGGTGTACACTACTCCTAAAACTGTAGAAGAAAAAGGAGCAATGTTCCAGGCTGTTCCTTTTGCAAAACAAAAAGAAGCCATAAACTTTCTGAACACCCAATTATTCACTACCCCAACGTGGCTGATCAATAAAGAACTAATCGAACGTACTGGTGTAAATCCGATAGACCTTTTCTTTGGCATACAAAAAAATACATTAGCCAGACTACAAAATGCAAATACAATTATTAAACTCATTAATGATGAAGCTTTAAACGGTGTTAAAGCTTATCGCACAATTAATCTGTTTAGCGATCTTAAAGCCGGCATCTGGTCTGAATTGCATTCACATAAGAACATTGATGTATACAGAAGGAACTTGCAAAAAGCTTATATAGAAAACATGGCCAAACTCATAGTGGCGCCTACGGCTTCATCCGGATCCCAAGGGTTTCCCGGCATGAGAATGGCTGATCCTACGGACTCTGATGTTTCAAGCGTCGGCCGAGCCCACTTAACTGCTTTAGCAAAAGATATTCGTTTGGCAATCCCTTCAGCAACTGGTATGAGCAAATATCACTTACAGGACTTGTTGGTACGTATTAACGCTGCTCTAAACCCTAAATCATAAGGTTAAAATTTTAAATTCTAAAAAGGTGTCCGTGAATATGGACACCTTTTTTTTTGCATATATCAATTTACATAAACTGTTCATGTAATATTAACCGGTATTAGCGTAATAGATTGGGCTTAGTCCTTGATCCTTTGCAAATTGTAGTATGAAGCTATCGATCAATCCTTTATTGATATTAAGAATCCCGGCGTTCCCGTTCGAAGAACAAATAGGAACAGTGTGGGAAGATTTGAAAGCATTCATAGCATATGCGTCCCCCGATTTCTTTGAGAGAATAAAGGAAATTTGTATCGAGGATCTACCAGAACTAGATAACAAGACACAGTACACCGTTTGGAAATACTTTAACAGAGCGAAATACAGGGGAACACCGTTTGGTGGTTTTGCGGGCTTTGCAACTTCAGAATTAAGCGATACCGATGAGGCAATATTAGTCGGCAAGACACAATATCTGCATGAGTTTAACGATTGGGACACTGAACCGAAAGTGATTTATACTGATGCACTTATATTTAGTCCCGATCGGGCTTTTATTGCAAATGCAAGCTTTTATTTTACACCAAAACATATTCGTTTTTTGTGCCTTCAGGATAAATCATTTGAGCTGGCGGAAATCGAAAGAAGCAGCTTTATTGAACAACTACTGATACAATGTAAAGACCGGGCCGGTATTAAGCAATTACAGCATTTTGCCATCGACGAAGATGTTGACCAGGAAGTGCTGAAAGGGATACTACTTTCTTTAATTGAACTACAATTAGTCTTCACCGATCTGGATCGCAACATTATCGGCGACGATTATTATAAGCGAACTGGTATTCCACTTCAGCATATCGGCCAAACCTATCTCATTGCAGAGCGAAAAGCGCTGTCTGGTGGCGTAAATAAGGCAAAACTGCAATCGTTGCCACCATGTGTCGAATATTTACTTTCAATTCAATCCCCGGTGGCAAACGCTGATCTGAATGCTTTTAGATCTAGCTTTCTACAACATTATGAAAACCAGGAACAGCCTTTAATGAGAATACTTGACCCTGAATTTGGTATAGGCTACGGTGATCTGGAAAACGCCCCAGCAGGGGATATGCTTATCAACGAGCTGCTGAAAACAAAAAAAACAGAGCAAACCATAACGCACTATCGGAATAATGCATTTACACAAAATTTGTTGAATGCTATCCTTGAACATAAGGGCAGCAAGGACCAAATTATACAACTGCAGGAACATCAAATAAAGCCAGTGTTACACCAGGCAAATGAGTTGCCCGCTAACAGTTTTAGTGCACTGGTAAGGCTCGAGGATGATCTTGTAGTTCTGGATCACATAGGGGGAGCTACGGCTACTGCCCTGGCAGGCAGATTTACACTCGCGAGCGCGAACATTGAATCCCATTGCAAAGCAATAAGAAAATTTGAGAGCGAAGCTAATCCTGATATCATCTTTTTTGATATCGCTTACATGGCGGAGGGTAAGGTGGATAATATCAACAGAAGAAAGGAAATATATGATTATGAGCTACCATTATTAAACTATTCATGCAGTGAACACCTTATCCATTTGGATGACCTATTTATCACAATTAAAGATAATGAGATTATACTTTTATCGAAACGATATGAAAAGCGTGTTATGCCACGGCTTGCATCTGCTTACAATTACACGAGGTCTGATTTACCTGTCTACAGGTTTCTTTGCGATCTCCAGCATCAGAATATCCTGACTCAGATATCTTTTGACATTCAGTCATTAATTGGTGGATTGAATTTTTATCCAAGAATACAATATGGGAATGTAGTCTTGTCACCTGCAAAATGGAAAATAGATAGGCAGGATTTTGAAGCTCGGGATGTGGCCTCTCAATTAGAGCTTATGCAGGTTACACAACGTTTTACAGTAGGAAATGGAGATCAAACCTTGTGTTTCGACAGAAGTTCTGCCACCGACATGGTTTGCTTTAAACGTTATCTCGATCAGCAAACCGAATTCACTGTGACGGAAATGTTTACGGGCAACAAGCTGGCGGTTCATAATAATGAAGGAAAACCTTATCTTACCCAGTTTCTGCTTACTTTTCAGCATTCCACACCTTTGTACCGGCCGTTCTATCCAAATATAATTCTATCAGAAGAAAAATTTCCGGGCGTCATTACGCCTGGAAGGGATTGGTTGTACTTCGAAATTTACTGTCATGCGCAAAGGACCAACGAAATATTAAGCAACACCGTTGCAGAATTCATAGATAGCTATCAAGCGGCATTTAAATGTTGGTTTTTTATTCGGTATAATCAGCCTGAAAATCACCTCAGATTGCGGCTGCATCTTATAGATAAAAAAAACAGCCATTTGTACACTTCAAAATTAATGGAAATGCTGGATGAATATTTTGAAGCCGGTCTTATCAAAGATATTCAGCTTAAAACTTATAGGAGAGAATTGCATCGCTATGGGCACGCCAACATCGAAGATATAGAGGAGCATTTCAGCATTGACAGTGCATATAGCCTAAATGCGATTGCCCTGGATTTGAGCTCAGAAGAATACTATGCCAGTTGCATCGGCCTTATGAAAAATATGATTAAAGAATTGAAACTTGATGACCAAGACAAGCTTGCTTTCGTTAAAAATATCCAGGATTCTTTTATGCAAACACAGAACATAGAAACTCCCGGATTCAAAAAAATTAATAAAGCTTATCAACAGTTTGTGAATGGCAGCGCTTATCCGACTATAAATGATGTAGTGCATGGAGCTGCATATCAGCTATTACAATCTTTTATATCAGTTATCCGGACTTGTCCCGCGAATTTAAGATTAAACCTTTTTATCGATCTGTTTCATATGCATATTAATCGTTTTTTTAGCGATAATCAAGGCATCCATGAGATGGTAATCTATAGCTTTCTTTATAAAGACCTGGTTCGGGAATATAAAATTGCCCGATCGTTAGTTCAAGTTAATTCTTAAAGTGGCATTAAAATAGTTATTAGACTTCTTTGCCGTTTCTAAAGATGCCTTATCCCCATAGATCATGTGTATTCTCTTTTTGATGTTGTCGAGTCCTATATGGTGACTTGTCGGTGTCCCTTTAGTATTTATCAGATTTTCCGTTTCTATAATTAACGTATTTCC
>CBFGNP010000301.1:0-5856 GCA_965650095.1 uncultured Pedobacter sp.
TTACGCCCAGTGTTTTGGCCCATTCCTTTTCAAATTCAGCAGATACAGAGGCGCGGGACCAAACACCACTTCGAAGTACATCTGTTACCCGTTTTTCGTCGGTTTCCGGGTTCCACATCGGCCATTTTGGCCATGCTTTTGTTCTTAATGGTTTCCCGCCAAGGATTGCTGGCTTTTCACCGCCAGCGGCATCAAATACGTTAAGTATCCCATTACTTTTTTCTCCTGCCATGGTTAATGAAGGACTAAGCACCAAGCCCGCAGCAAAAAGTCCTGTCGACTTAATGAAGGTTCTCCGGGCGTTCAGGTTTTTTTTGTGTGTATTTGTTTTCATGAGAATTGGATTGGTTTTATCGGTTGATAACTGGTTGAGTTAAGGTCAGGCCTAATTTTTTAAAAGCTTTTGGATCGCCTTCATTAGGGTTTTCTCAATTTCAGGATTCGCAGCAGAAGCCTGCCCCGCCTCATAGCCCCCCTGCCGATATCCTTCTTCATTACAAATATAGCCTGGTGCATAATCGCCATAGCCGGCAACAGCTACAAAAAGGTCTTTACGAAAGGCCTTAGCCGCCAGCTGATATTCAATAAACGGTTCCCCAGGCAAATGAACAATGCGTGCATTGCCCAGCTTAAGGCAGGTAAGGTTGATCTTTTTACCGGCTTGCTGTCTGCGCAATAAAACCAGCTTAGACATGTTGTTGGCCAGAAAGACAGGTGTTTCAGTTTTCATCTTTTGCTCCATACTGGCCACATCGTCTTTTAAGGGTATGGTTATGGGCTCGATCGTCCAGCCCACTTGTGTAGCATCGATGGGTTCACGTTTGGTGGAGTCCCAGGCGCGTTTCATCCCATCCGCGAGCCTTTGCGCGAGGATCATTCTATTGACTTTCGAGCCATCATTGTACTTGCCAGCGGTGATGTTGCCCCCGGCTCCGTTAAAATGAATGTGAAGTGCCTCGGGAACGGCTAGTTGACGCATAAATCTGGCAATTCCCGGAAAATCAGGATTGGCTACGCCGGTCCGGTAATAACTTTGCGGATGCGTGGCATAATAACTCAATACCGCTATCGGCTTATCTTTATTCCAGAAACTAATAAGCGATACCATCGGATCTATTAAGCCTTCAGGTTCGGCCCTGATAGCAGAATCCTTAGTGGCTGAGGTACGGCTGGCACGGACAAGCCCGTTGGCTCCGACGATCCTGCGATTTGAGGAAACTTTGTATACCCTGGCAGAACCAAGCCCCAAATGGGTGACCGGTTGGATATTAGTTAGTGAATTCTTTACCGCAATTTCTAAACGGCGAATGACTTCACGTGAAAAACTTCCGTCAAAACTTAAAGGCTTCAGTCCCGCCGCGATGAGGATACGCTCAGCGCCGAAATCGGATGTCGGCGCATCATGCTGATGAATAGCATGTAATGCCACACGTTCCGGAGTGGTGCCCGCGGCGTTCGCAATGGCCGTTTTAAATTCATCCTGACTATCGTTGGAGATTCCGATCCAATCTACAGAACAAACTACGATCGGCTTTCCGGCACCGGTCAGCACAAAGCCTTTGGCCCTCAAACCTAAATCCCAGGAATTGATCATCGGATCATAGGTGAGATGACTGCCAACAGGAGGAGTAGCGTCAACGTCAAAAGTGGTCAGCCCTAATTGTGCCTGGTTATTGTGCTTTAATGAATCAGTAGTTTTTGCTAAAACTTTATTGTTTAACAATACGACGATCATAAAAAGTATTATCCGGAACTTCATAGTAAACAAGTTTAATTACGGTATCGGTTTAACTAAATTACGAATTTATGGGTACGTTACCGTAAAAAAATGATATTTATTCCTAATAATTTGAAAAAGGCTTCTAAAACCTGCTTAAAACGCACTTTTTCCAATTTTGCAATAAAAATAATACATCAGATCGTGATGCTTTTGAGCTTAATGCTTCAAAAGTCGAAGTGTCAGAATGTTTTTATTTTTCGTAGCTGCTCAGTGAGATGTCGACCGGCTTGTTGGTTCTCCAGGCTCCCGCGGTAAAATCGGGTACATCAATTGAGTTGGATCGGTTGGCAACTGAGCGCTCGCTTAAAGGTTTGATGGCACTCCAGCTGGCAGCATCATATACATCTATATCTAAAGGCAAAGCGTTGCGCAAACAATAGATCAGACGCCAGTCCATCATAAAGTCCATGCCACCATGTCCACCTATTTTTTTTGCCAGCTCACCAATTTTTTTCACGATAGGTGGCTGATATTTCGCTTCCAGCGCTTTCATCTCTTCGGGTGTGAACCAGTTTAAATGATTGGTCGCCACACGTGCCGGAAGCGGATATTTCTGGGCAATGGCTTTTGTACCGCTGATGAGGTGTAGCCTGGAATACGGGCGGGGTGAAGAGACGTCATGTTGGATCATGATGGTCTTGCCCTTGCTGGTCCGGATGGTGCTGACGTTCATGTTGCCGCGAAAGTTTTTACCCCTGAATTCATCGTAAAAGCTATCTTTTGCAGCCAGTTCTTTGGCCATTGGCGCCATCATAAAATCATTACTCGATACGGATACCAGATAGTCCATTTTATCGCCACGGTTAAGGTCCATTGCCTGGGCAATCGGCCCCAAGCCATGTGTAGGGTATAAATTTCCACTTTGATAATTGTCCCGCAAACGCCACATGTCCTGGTATTTGTCCTTCGAAAAGTTCTCTTCCAGCAGATCGTGTAAATAAGCCCCTTCTGCATGGACAATTTCTCCGAAAAAACCCTGGCGCACCATATTCAGGGTGAGCAGTTCAAAGAAATCATAACAGCAGTTTTCGAGCATCATACAATGTTTCCTGGTCCGTTCAGAGGTTTCGACCAATTGCCAGCACTCTTCAATAGTTTCTGCTGCAGGCACCTCAACACCCACATGTTTGTCATGCTCCATTGAAAACACAGCCATCGGGGTATGCAGGTTCCAGGGGGTAGCAATGTAAACCAGATCAATATCATTGCGTTCACACATTTTCTTCCATTCGTTTTCAGCGCCCATATACAGATCCGGTCTGTGCGGTGTATTTGCTATCGCTTTTTTTGCGGCTTCCGCCTTTTCAGGCCTCAGATCGCAAATTGCTTTGATCTCCACCCCCTCAATTTTACCCATCCGTTTTACTGCCGCGGCTCCCCGGTTACCTACTCCTATAAAGCCGACACGGACGGTTTGCAAAGGAGGCGCTGCATAACCAGACATGTTGAACTTTTGGATATGTTTTATACGTTCCGATACTATTCCGGAGCCTGCTGCCAAATTTCTGGTACCACAACCGGCAAATAATCCTGCTCCGGCAATACCGGTAAGTTTTAAAAAGTCTCTTCTATTGTTCATTTGTGTTGTATATTGATTTTGATGATTATTTAGGTCTTGTTATCCCAAAATAATCATTTAAAATATTCCGTGTATAGTGTTTTTCTGCACAAACGTTTGCGTAAAATTATTCATTGGTGATTTAAAAAGGGGCGCCCGACCAGGCAAAAGCTGTCGGCCAGACGCACTCCTTTCGGCATGCTATTACTGCTGAAGCGGCTTCCTTCTCCTCTACCACAAGAAATTAAGGATACGGTATGCCTATAATAGCTGCCTAGATCAACTTATTCCGTTATGGTAAGATCGAGCGATCTTACCACTTCTTTCCTGTCTTTTGTATTTTCATTGGCGGCCACAAAATATACCTTGTAATTGCCCGCATTGGCAAAAGTGTAAGAATAGTTCTTTTTGTCTACCCCGTTGGTGCCGCCCTGTATAGGAATAGCAAGATCGGGTCCGTAATCAATCTTATTGGTATTTGTAAATCCTTGTGTGATCAGCCAGTTTTGGGTAGGAATCTCTGCAGCCGCAGGGTCAAGTGCCAGATCTGCATGCTGGAGGGTCAGTGCAGTCGTTGTGGCACCGGTTCTGGAAATGATCTCTGGATTTTTCTGTACAACACGGAAAGCTGTCGTGGTCATGCTGCCCAGTACCTGCATACCGGCCGCACCGGTTGCAGTAAGGCTAAAAGCCTGGAAGACCCATGTTCTCCAGATACCATGAATACTTTGTTCGCGGATATTGTACTTAAAAGCAATAAAAAATGGCTTTCCGGGCACCCTAAGGTCGGTGAGCACCATTCCTCCGACGGGTGTGGCCGCACTAGACGTACCCGAGGTAGCCGCCTCCTTCTTGCTAAGCCTGCTGGTTACATCAGTCCAGGTAGCATTTTCTACACTGGCAATATTTGAATAGTCGCCGTTAAAATCGGTCGAAACCATGAGCGAAAACATCCCGGTTTGGGGGTTCCCTGTCCCGCCAGTCGTCACCGCACTGTTAAAAGACAGGTTAAGACTGTTTACGTCCATTACCCTCCCATCTTTGTAGGCATAATCCTTACCTGTTTCACCAGTATATATGGAAATAAGCTGAGGGTTTCCAGTAAAGGTGAACTCCACTGGAACACCTTTTTTAAAGGTAGATGATGTTGTGCTCACCTCAAAATCAGGCACAGCGACCTCATCAAATTTTGAACAACCCGATAGTATAAATAATACTAAGAATAGTTTTTGATATATCAACTTCATATTCGTCATTTTATGTCAATAATTACCAACCCGGATTTTGTACCAGGGCCTGATTTAATGTGATTTCACGGGAAGGGATAGGATACAAAAGATTCCTTTCCTGTACATTCGCATAGGTTAATATATACCAGGACGCCGTCAGTGGCTGTACCGCATTGTCAGATTGCATCATCGTTAATGTTTGCTTCATTTCTGCCATGTACATTCCCCAGCGGATCAGATCGGGCTTCCTTAATGCTTCGTAAGCCAACTCCCTCATCCTTTCGTCACGGATCACTTCCATAAAACTCTCCTTCGAAGCGCTTTGGGTATTTGTAAGATTGGCATCTTCTACCTTATATACTGTTGCAACCGCAGTAGCCCCGCTGCCACCCCCTCCGCTGAAGCTTAGGGCGGGTGCAGATGTATATTTCCCCCTGGCGGCTCCAACGCCATTCACAGGATCCGGACTTAGGGTAACCGAAGTTACACTACCCGCGGTAACAGTTGCTGTAGCTAAGGCACCCCCGGCACCTGAAATTGTAACCTCAGGAGCAGTAGTATATCCCGTTCCGCCACTGGTAACGGTAATGGCTTTTATACCTGACGACCATCCCCGTCTCCTGATCTTGTTAACAGCCTCAATCGCATCAGCAGTAACCATCCCTTTGGATTGCGTTTCTGCTTCTGCATACATCAGCAGAATATCTGAAAAACGCAGGATAGGGAAATTCTGCGGAGTGTTGTAAGATGATTTTGGTGTTACCACTTCATATTCCCGTCTGAATTTGGCTGCATACCTTCCATAGATATTGCTATTTGTAGGATTATCTAAAAGTGCCTGGCTAAGAAACACTTTGGCACCGGTAGAGGCATTATAGCCAAAAGTAGAAATGTTCCAGTCTCTGCGGTCATCTCCGCCTTCATATTTCCGGTATAGTTTTGCGGTAACCTGGTGCATACCGTAAGACACTCCTATTGTGGCATTTGCGGAAGGCAGGCCAATCAGACTACCAATATTTCCAAAGGTATTGTTACTGTTTGCTGTGCTACCAGAAAATTCAGCTTCCCATATACTTTCGGCAACGTCATAAGTGTCATTTGCATACCGTATAAAAATATTCTTATAATCTGGGTTTAAAGCATGCGCAGCTTCGGTATCATCTATTACTTTTTTTGCCCATTTGCTTGCTTCAGCATACCGTGATACGTCATTTAGCGGGTAACCAGCCATATAGAGATTTACGCGTGCCAGTATACCACGCACGGCAGATTTATTGATCCTTCCTCCA
>CBFGNP010000302.1:0-5842 GCA_965650095.1 uncultured Pedobacter sp.
CCTTTGAAGGACATCGGTTTAATGATCTTCGCCGCTGGCATTTGCTCGCCGAAGTGCCTTATACCTTAAAAACAGCCGCAGAATTTGATCGCGCTGCCCCTTTAAGCCCTACGGTAGATACCAAATTAAACAAGGTTGTAAACTATCGCGAGCGATTAATATTACAACGTCCGTTTAGTGAAAAGCATTATTGGTTGCCACTTAAACGAGCAGATGTAAACATGTATAAGGAGTTTGCGCAAAACCCTGGATGGTAAGGTAGTTCATGATCACAAATAATTAAAGACAAGAATGATGAAATTTTTAAGAAATGCATTGGCGCTGTGTGTCTTTTTTACACTGTTTGTCGGTGTAATCAAAGGTCAGGACGCCGTTAAGATACCTATAAAAGCTGTTGTTCGGGATATCAATGGAAATCCGATAAAAGGGGCATCCATAACGATTGAAGGAAACGAGGTGCTCACCATAGCAAACCAGGCAGGTGAATTCTCTTTATCAGTAGAGGAGAATAGCACATTTACGGTAAATGCTAAAGGTTATAAAACCTTGCTGGTAACTGCATTAGCCAACCTAAAGCAGGTTACCTTAACTAAAGAGGATCGATTAATAAATGTGGGTTTTAAAAATGCCACCGAAAGTAATCTTCCTGCTGGCGTTTCAAGCGTTAACCTGGCACAACTCTTTGAGAAAAACTTTATAACCTATGGATTGGACGGGCTAGAGGCTTTTGCTCCGGGCTTTAATGGCAACAACCTTTGGGGCATGAACACCTCGTTAATATTGGTTGATGGAGTTCCGAGGGATGTGAACAGTGTTACACCAAATGAAATTGAGGAGATCACTTTTCTCAAGAGTGCTTCGGCCGTTGCCCTATATGGCAGCCGCGGTGCAAAAGGAGTAATCCTGATCACCACAAAAAGGGGTACGCCAACCAAGCAAAAAATAAACGTTCGTTCCAATATCGGATTAAATACGCCAAAAAGATTCGCTCAATATCTGGGCTCTTCCGAGTACATGACTTTGTATAATGAGGCTTTATCTAATGATGGTTTGGCAGCGGCTTATACTCCGGAAACTATTTATAATCACTCTGGTGTTAACCCTTATCGTTATCCAAGTGTAGATTATTACGCTTCAGAATACCTCAAAAATAGTTTTTCGCGCTATGATGGCGTGGCAGAAATTTCAGGAGGGAATGATCGTGCCCGCTATTACACCAATGTTGGGTTTGTATCTACAGGTTCGTTGCTTAATTTCGGCGAAGCAAAAGAAAATAATACATCAGAACGCTTTAACATCCGCGGAAATGTTGATATGCAGCTAACCAAAGCATTAAAAGCCAGGGTAGATGCAAGCGCTGTGTTTTCTAGCAGTGGCGGAGTAAATACAAACTACTGGGCTAACGCTGCAACCCTGCGCCCTCATTTATTTACACCCTTAATCCCAATCAATTTATTGGAACAGAGCGATGAGGTGAGCAGGGCGATGATTAAAAACGCTACAATTATTGATGGACAATACATCCTTGGTGGTACGCAATTAGATCAAACAAATCCCTTTGCGGCCATTTATGCAGGTGGTAACAATAAATTTGTACAACGCCAGTTTCAGTTTACCACTGGTATCGATGCTGATTTGAAAGGAATTTTGAATGGACTTACCTTTAGTACCACTATGGGGGTTGATTACCTGAACAGCTACAATCAGGGTTATAGAAACGGATATGCAACTTACCAGCCTAATTGGACAACCTACTCTGGTACAACGATGATTGGAAGCTTAACGCGCTGGGGAGAAGATACTAAAACCGGAGTTCAGAACATTGCAGATAGTTATTATAGACAGACTATTTCGTTATCTGGTCAATTTAACTACAATACTACAATTCGTAATAATCATCATATCTCAGCAGTATTGCTGGCTGCGGCATATCGTCAATCGCAATCTGAAATCTACCAGCCAACAACAAACTCTAATTTAGGGTTGCAGTTAAATTATGATTTCAGCCATAAGTATTTTGCCGAAATTACCGGAGCTGTGGTACGCTCACCAAAAATGCCACCAGGAAACAGGATTGCACTTTCTCCTGCAGCTTCTATTGGATGGCACCTTAGCGAAGAGCCATTTTTGAAAAAAGTTTCGTTCATTAACGACTTAACACTAACCGCATCAGCTGGTATTTTAAATACCGATCTTGATTTTGAGGAGTATTATGCTTATGAAAGTATTTATACAGGCACAGGGGGTAACTGGTATGGTTGGAATGATGGTACAGGTACACAGTCTACAGATTCGCGCCGTGGATCCAACATGGATTTAACTTTCGCTAAAAGGAAAGAAATCAGTATCGGGATAAAAGGCGGAATGTTCAAAAATCAGTTTAATTTCGGAGCAAATTTTTTTAGAAATAACATCACCGGGATTATCGGTCAGATTAATGTTCTTTATCCAAACTATTTCACTACCGGATTTCCGAGCTCTTCTTTTGTTCCCTACAGCAATTATAATAATGATCAGCGTACCGGGTTGGATTTTTACTTAAATTTTAACAAACGTATTGGCGCTATTGACTGGACTTTTGGAGCGTCAGGAACATATTATACAACCAAAGCAACTAAACGCGCCGATCTGTTAACTTACGAAAACAGCTATCAATACCGTGCTGGCAAGCCACTCGATGCTATCTGGGGATTAAAAAGCAATGGTTTTTACATGGATGCCAGTGAAGTGGCTGCGGCCGATGGAGTTAATAGCGCAAAACCAGCATTTGGATCAGCATTAGCTCCTGGCGATATTAAATATATTGATCAGAACGGTGACAAAATCATTGACGATAAGGATCAGGTATATCTTGGTCGCGGTGGATGGTTCGGTGCTCCGTTTACAGCAGGATTGAACGTAACTGCCAAATGGAAAAATCTTACCCTATTTGTGTTGGGTACGGGCCGCTTCGGTGGAAGTGCCATGAAAAGCGATAACTATTTTTGGGTTAACGGAAGCGATAAATATTCGGCAGTGGTGCGCGACAGATGGACACCTCAAACAAGAAATACGGCAACCTTTCCGCGGCTTACCACTTTAAATGGTGATAATAATTTCAGAGCGTCTGATTTCTGGTTGTACAGCACAGACCGGTTTGATTTATCTAAAGTTCAAATCTCCTACACAGTTTCCGATAAATTGTTCAAAAGTAAAGTATTGAAAGAACTGGGGCTCTATGTGGCAGGATTTAATCTTTTAACAATAGCGAAGGAAAGAGAAATACTTGAGCTGAATTTAGGGGGTGCCCCACAAACAAGGTTATATAACCTGGGCGTAAAGGCAATGTTTTAATTGAATATTAGATTAGAAAAGATGAACAGAATATTAATACGATTTATAGTTGTCGTTGTGATGCTCTCGGGCTGTAAAAAGTTTACTGACCCCGCTCCACAAAATAATGGAGATTTTGAGAACATCTATACCGAACCCGCACTTGCCCATGGGTTATTGCTAAATGGTTACACAAGGCTTCCATCAAATGGCTGGTCTTTTAATGATGTAGCTACCGATGATGCAGTAAGTAATGATATCAATAATAATTTTAGGAAAATTGCCACCGGACAATGGTCGGCTGCATTTAATCCATTAGATCAATGGACCAATGCAAGAGCAGGTATACAGTATATCAACTTATTTTTGGCAGAGACAGATAAGGTGCTTTGGGATTCTAAAGACCCGGTGTTGAGCAGGATGTTTAATGATAGGCAAAAGGGTGAAGCATATGCTTTGAGAGCCTACCTTATGTCGTATATGCTACAGGCGCATGCCGGAAAAGTAGGGGGTAATTTATATGGTTTCCCTATTGTGCTAGAACCTGAAACACCAGCTTCTAACTTTAACCAGCCAAGGGCCACATTTGATGCCTGTATTAAACAGATTTATGGTGATTTGGATAAGGCAGAACAATTGCTTCCTTTAGATTATGCAGATATCAATAGCACCAGCCAGATCCCGACAAAATATGCCGGAGTTAATGTAGAGACCTATAACCGCGTTTTCGGTAAGTTTTTTAATCAGCGCATGACGGGTCGTATTTCTAAAGCCATTCGTGCCCGCGTAGCACTAATGGGCGCAAGTCCGGCTTTCAGTACAGGTAATTCTACCACATGGGCCGATGCCGCCAGCTATGCAGCACAGGTACTTTCACTTAATAACTGGTTGGCCAACTTAGATCCTAATGGTGTTACCTGGTATGATAACAAAGCAGAAATTGATGCATTGGCTTCTGGCGCTAGTCCCAGAGAAGTGCTTTGGCGTACAAATGTTGGATCAAATAGCGATTTAGAAGCTGCTAACTATCCACCAACCTTGTCTGGACAGGGCCGCATAAACCCAACTCAAAATCTGGTTAATGCTTTTCCGATGCAAAACGGTTATCCAATTGCCAACACGCCACAGAGCGGATATAATCCTGCTGCTCCATTTACGGGTAGAGATCCGCGTTTAGCAAAATTTATAGTGTACAACGGAAATACGATCGGGCCAACAAATAAAGTAATCAATACCACAACGGATGTGGCAACGAATGATGACGGATTGAATAGAAAAGAAGTTTCTACAAGAACTGGTTACTACATGAAAAAATTGTTAAGGCAGGATGTTAGTCGTACACCAACCGTAAATAATCAGAAACACTATAGGCCACATATCCGCTATACGGAAATGTTTCTGATCTATGCAGAGGCAGCAAATGAGGCATGGGGGCCTACAGCAAATGGTGGCAATCCCTATTCTGCTTATGATATCATTAAAGCTATTCGTGCCAGGGCCGGTGTAGGAACTACAAACGGTGATGCTTACCTCGAGTCGGTTAAAGGAGATAAAGATGCCATGAGAACATTGATTAGGAATGAGCGTAGGTTAGAATTGGCATTTGAAGGATTCCGCTTCTGGGATCTTCGTAGATGGAATGCAGCATTAACCGAGCCGGTGAAAGGGGTGAATATCTCGCAAGGTACCTATCAGGAAATCAATGTAGAAGCAAGAAGCTATCAGGAGTATATGAGATTTGGACCAATTCCTTACAGCGAAACGCTAAAGTACAATACTTTGCAACAAAATACGGGATGGTAATATTCATTCATTATAACAAATAACATCATGAAAAATAAAGTATATATTTTACTTGCGCTCGTCTTAACACTTGGCGCTTGCAAAAACGAAGAATGGGCATTTCCAGATAATGATACCCAAACCGTTTATTTTGCCTATCAGGGACCGATTCGGACCATCACCATGGGCGAAGATATTTTTGATACTTCACTTGATAACCAACATAGATTTCAGATTATGGGTACAGTTGGTGGAGTTTACTCAAATAATGAAGATATTACCATTGGTATTAGTGTGGATAATGCGCTAACGCAGGGATTATCTTTTCCATCGCCCTACAGCGGTATTGTAAGGCCCATGCCGACTAATTATTATACACTTGCGGCTAACAAAATTGTTATCCCGAAAGGAAGTTTGATAGGTGGAATAGATGTACAGCTAACCGATGCTTTTTTCGCAGACCCATTGGCTATCAATACCACTTATGTGATCCCTTTAACGATGACCAGTGTTGATCAGAATAAAAAGATCTTGCCTGAAAAAAAACACACCTTGTATGCCGTAAAGTATATCAATACATGGCAGGGTTTTTACCTGCGCAGAGGAAAGGATGTGATTGCAGGCAAAGGTGGTAACACTGCACTCAATCAAACTGTAGTTCGCCATATGAAATATGTGGAGAATGATGAAATCAACAAGTTAAACACGCGTTCGTTAACCCAGGCCGAGTTTCCTGTCACATTTAAAG
>CBFGNP010000303.1:0-5823 GCA_965650095.1 uncultured Pedobacter sp.
CTGTTTTTGAAAAACTAACATTTGCGTCCGTATAGTTTTTAAAATTAAGAAGGGTAATGTTTTTTAACCACATAGTATCAATAGACAAAGTTACCGTTTAGCTTTGTTAATTCGATGATTTGTTTTTCCTTAACACGGGCGGTTTACCCTAAATAATCAACCTTCATCCCGGTTCTGATTAATGCTCAGTTCATTAATTTTATTTAAATACTTACAAATTGGTTGATACTTTGATGTAAAAATGTATTTTTGCAATCCTTAATTTTTTTAAATAAAATGTCTACAACAGAAAAAGAAATAAATCGGCCCGTAAGAAAAGGCTCTTTTTTAGAAGAAAATTCTAAAAGTCTTTTATTCATTGCAGGTGCAATTGTAGTATTAATAGGCATATATTTCTGGTATCAGAACGTATATCTTAAAAACAGGGCCGAAGAAGCATCCGCTAAAATGTATAAAGCGGAGCAATACGTTGGTGCTGCAGATTCATTGGCTAATAAGGCCATAAATGGTGAAGGCGGTTATCCCGGTCTTGAAAAAATTGCGGAAGAGTATGACAATACCAAATCGGCAAACCTGGCCAATCTGTACCTTGGTGGTATTTATTTGCGTAAAGGCGATTACAAAAAGGCGGCAGAGGTTTTAGGAAAGTATGCCGAAACCGGAAGCCCTGTTGCGGATCCCCTGGCCCTTGGCTTATTGGGGGATGCTTACAGCGAATTGAAAGACTTTAAGCAGGCAGCAACCTATTACAAAAAAGCGGCTGACAAATCCAGCAATAAATTCACCTCGCCAATGTTCCTTAAGAAACTCGGATTGGTGTACGAACACCTGAAAGATTTTAAAAATGCGGAAGAGGCTTATACTAAAATAAAAACTCAATATCCTGAGAGTCAGGAAGCTGCTATGATCGATGAGTATATCGCACGCGCATCCGTTCAGGCTAAATAAAAAGCATAAAATATTTACAGAAAAGGTTAGCATACTGCTAGCCTTTTTTTGTACCCGCTACCCATTCATTCCTGATTTTTAGCTATGTTTGCAGCATGGCAACACAATTAAAAAACCTATCCGATTTTTCCCATACAACCGTACCAGATGGCAGTCCTTTTAAATTTGCAATTGCCGTTGCAGAGTGGAATGCTGAAGTAACTGGCAGCTTATACAATGGTGCGCTGGCAACTTTACTTAAACATGGCGTTTCAAAAGACAACATTATTTCTGTGGCCGTGCCAGGTAGCTTTGAGCTTACTGCTGCTGCTGAAATACTTTTACAAAAGCACAAAGATCTTGATGGGGTGATCTGCTTAGGTTGCGTGATTCAGGGAGAAACCAAACACTTCGACTTTATTTGCGATGCCGTAGCCAATGGCATCACACAGGTCGGTGTTAAACATGCGAAACCCGTGATATTTGGCGTGCTGACTACCAACGACCAGCAACAGGCGGTTGACAGGGCCGGTGGCAAGCATGGCAATAAAGGAGACGAAGCCGCAATCACTGCTTTAAAAATGGCAGAACTTGCTGCTACAATCTAGGAAACTTTGATCTTTTTGTTAAAAACTGTAGATTAGCATCATATACCATTAAAAAAAAACAGATGAAGAAAGTTGCAATACTATTGCTTGGCGTGTTTTTTGCAATAACCCTTTTAGAGGCTTGCTCTAACAAACTTTGTCCGGCGTACAGTTCGTATCCGCAGGGTAAAAGAAGGAGAGGCTAGTCTTCCCTAAATTGAAGAATAAACGCATGCAGTGGACCAACATTACCGATCTGGAACAGATTGGTCAGATAAAACAACAAAAAGGCTATAGCCTGATCTTTAAACACAGTACACGCTGTTCCGTTAGCCTGATGGCCAAGAGGCGGTTTGAGATGGACTGGAGTGTTATTCCAGCACATACTTCTCTGTATTTTTTAGATTTGATCAGCTATCGTGACCTATCTGCCCGGATAGCTGAAACCTTTCAGGTCAATCATCAATCCCCTCAAATTCTACTCATTAAAGATGGAGATTGCGTATTAGATGCTTCACACAGTGACATTTCGGCTGATGAGGTGGCAGAGGTAGTCCATAGCAATTAAACGCTTTCAGATAATCTTTCTGCCCTATCCCTTGCTTTTTCCTCCCGCTGAATCGCCAGCCAGCCACTATATAATAAATTCTTATTCAAGACAGGCTTCGGGAAGAACAAACTTGCCACATAACCCACAACGATCACAATAAGGTGACTGTACACTCCCAGCATCAGCTTATTATGCGTAAAATTATATTTGCCAAAATCCAGCAAAAGAGACTTGTTTTCTCCAAGTCCGATTTCCGTTGAAGTTAAAAACGCATAGGCGGTAAAGACAATGCAGACAATAATACCAATAGTAATCCCCTGATTGTTCGCTCTTGCACTAAACAGTCCCAGCAAAAACATCCCGACAATACCTCCTGAAAATATGGCATATAAGGTAAACACAATACCCAGCACCCCCTCATGTCCGGCGTTTAAATACAACATTGCGATTCCGATTGCAATCAACCCGGAGAACGCGACAATATATCTTGATGCTTTTAAATAAGCGCTATCTGATTTTCCCGGTCTTAACTTCTTATAATAATCTTCTACGCCAACCGCGGCAAGAGAATTAAGATCAGCACTTAAACTGCAAATTGCTGCAGATATCATAGCAGAGAGGATCAAACCGATCACGCCTGTCGGCAATTTGGTCATAATAAAATAAGGAAAAACACCATCAGCTCTTATACCGGCCGGAAGGGGATTTTGCTTGTAAAATACAAATAAGGCTGTTCCGATGAACATAAACAAGATCCATACCGGAACGGTCAGCAAAATTCCCAGCAGTGAAGCGCGAATCGCAGACTTGTCTGTCCTGGCTGTCAGGTAACGCTGCACTACAGTCTGATCTGTCGCATATTTCTGAATGGCATAAAAAGCGCCGTTGATGGCCATCACCAGAAAAGTGAGTTTGGTAACGTCCCATTCATACGGGCCAAAACCTGTTCTTCCATTGGCAGAGGCAACTTTCCATACTTCCATGGGTCCTCCCTCAACAGAAAAAAGCAAAATGCTGAAGCAAATGATCCCACTGGCGAAAAGCATAAAACCCTGAAACACATCAAGCCAGATCACCGCCTCAATCCCTCCCAATAAATTCACAATGATGATAATTGCACCCACTACCAGGATAATCAGTGCGGTATTGATATGGATCATACTGCCCAGCGCAACGGCAAGGAGAAAAAACACCGTTCCCATGCCAGAAAACTGCCTCAGTACAAAAGCAAGTGAACTGTAATAGCGGGCAAACGAGCCAAACCGCTGCTCAAAATACTCGTATGTACTTAAATTGATCACCTTCCGGTAAAGCGGCACAATAAACCAGATCACACCAAGTAACATCACCGGCACCATCAATCCCTGCACCAGTAAAATCCAGTTAGAAGAAAAGCCTGTGCCGGGATAGGCTAAAAAAGTAACGCTACTGATTAGGGTAGCAAGGAGCGACATCCCAATTGCCCATGAAGGGATCTTGCCCTTGGCAAGAAAGTAATTTTTTGTGGTTTTTTGGCCTTTAGCGAATACCAGTCCGAAAACGAGTGTCCCGGCCAGAAATAAAATAATAATAAGACCATCTACTACGTGCAATGATGAGTTCATATTTGGTTATGGTTAATAGTTCTTGGTTGATGACAACCGATCAATACTTCCAGATGGAAGCAGGCCAGGCATAACTGCCAGGCTTCATGGTCAGATGTACGTCTTTATTTTCTTCAACTTTCATTCTAATGACCCCCGGGGCCAGTTCCTGTACGGGATAAAATTTCTTGTATGCCAATTGCTCAATAACAGCAGATGCCGTTGCGCCCCCTTCTATCACCAGTTCTTCCACCTTCACACGCTGCATGACTGCCTTCATCAGCGCACCAAATGCTTTGCCGATCTCAGGCGGCAAATGGATGTGCTCCGGATCTTCAATCTGATCTATTGCAATGATCACTGCCCCGTATTCAAGCAGTCCACTGATCACCTCCTCCTCCCATTGATGCTGGAGTCCCATTCGGTCTGCCGACCTGCAAAACATCCTTGCAGGCATATAAGCCACACATTGTCCATCTTTCCTGGCATTCTCAACAATCCTCCTGCTTAAGGAAAAAGCACTTCCACAGACATAGATTGTTTTTTTTCCGAATACAAAATCGGCAAGAGCACCGTTCTGTCGCCGCTCCCTCGCCTTGCTCAGCAAAGCAGCAAAGAATCCTGATCCGCCAGCCATTACGGTATCCTCATCTATCCTTTCCGCCCAATGCGCCAGATCCGCTTCATCAATGGTATTGCCAATGATCAAACCACGGTCCGGCATAGCCTCAGCCTTTGATACGACTGTAGTGTATTGACCAGAAGGCGCTCCCATAAGCTCTATCACCTTTGAAGACTTTACTTTGTACTTATCTTTATCAGCCAGTGCCGAATCGGCTAAAGGAATATCCTGATAATAATATACACCTTCCTTAATTGTACGTTTTAAAGATGGATTTGCCGGGATCAGTAAAGCCCGTTTTTTGCCCGAAACGGAGAGTTGTTCTAACAGTTCTTCTCCCACATTTCCTCTCAACAGTGAATCTATTTTTTTATAAATAAACTCTGGCTCAAGGGGAAGCAGCTTTAAGGTGAGGTTACGCACAACCGTCCTTGCATCTGCGGCTGGCATAGACCTGGTATCCGTTGCGATAATCAGGATTTCTGCGTCGCAGTCCGTAACATCTGTACCAACAACACTCTTCCATCCTAATCTCACAGCAATACCACCAATTTCTGCTGCCCCGGTAAAATCGTCGGCGATCACTGCTATCATTTTGTCCTTTTTATCTGGTGCGTACCATGTTAACTGCGTACTCAATCGCTAACATCATCGCATCAGCACTGGCGATGCCCCTGCCCGCAATTTCCATAGCCGTACCGTGATCTACCGAAGTCCTGATGATGGGCAGCCCTAGGGTAATGTTCACTCCTCTCACACTTTTCATTTGCCTGGCTGATTTATCCCAGTTAAAGCCAACTACTTTAAAAGGAATGTGCCCCTGATCGTGGTACATCGCCACAATGCCATCGTAAACACCACCTATAGCTTTCGGAAATAACGTATCGGCCGGAACAGGGCCTTCAACAGTAAATCCCCTGCGTTTCGCCTCTTCAATAGCAGGAATGATCTCCAGTTCTTCTTCGTCGCCAAACAGGCCTCCATCGCTGGCATGCGGGTTCAACCCCGCCACACCAATCTTAGGATTTTCGATCCCCAATTGCTGACAGGCAGAGACGATCAGTTCTATCGTGTCCAGTATCCTTTGTTTTTTAACCAGATCACAGGCCTGCCTCAGCGAAACATGTGTCGAGACATGGATCACCCTCAGGTCATCCTCAACCAATAGCATTCCGTATTTCTTCGTGTCCGTATAATGGGCATAGATTTCTGTATGTCCTGAAAATTTATGACCCGCCAGATGAATAGATTCCTTATTGATCGGTCCGGTTACCGTAGCATCGACCTGTCCGTTCATTGCCAGATCTATCACCTTTACTACCGTATTAAAGGCAGCGGATCCCGCGGCAACAGAGTTTTGTCCAACTACAATATTCTTACTGCCATATCCGAGATCAAAAACATCAATACTGCCGAACTCAAATTTCGCATCTTTTACATCCTTCACCGCATTTACGCTCAAATCCAGACCGCAAAACCTGATGGCCTCCCTGCAGATCTCAGCATCGCCAACCAACACAGGTCTGCAAATTTCATATACTGAAGCATTAGCCA
>CBFGNP010000304.1:0-5816 GCA_965650095.1 uncultured Pedobacter sp.
TGATGGCGGAGAGCCCGGAATTGGCAAGTCGACCCTAATGCTGCAGCTGGCCCTTAATATTTCAGGCAGAAAGATCCTCTATATATCAGGCGAGGAAAGTGAGCAGCAGATTAAAATGAGGGCCGAACGGATCACCGACAGCCCTAAAGCGGACTGTTATATTTTAACGGAGACCTCGACCCAAAATATATTTAAGCAGATAGAGGTCCTTGGCCCGGATATCATTATTGTGGACTCGATACAAACACTGCATTCCGCACATATTGAATCTACTCCGGGAAGTGTTTCCCAGGTAAGGGAATGCACAGCAGAGCTATTGCGGTTTGCAAAGGAAACAGATACTCCGGTATTTTTGATCGGCCACATTACGAAGGATGGTACAATTGCTGGTCCGAAAATCCTGGAACATATGGTAGATACGGTTTTGCAATTTGAAGGCGACAGACATCACGTATACCGGATCTTACGATCAATTAAAAACAGGTTTGGTGCCGCGGCTGCACTTGGTATCTATGCGATGCACAGCACCGGACTAAGACAAGTATCAAACCCCTCAGAAATTTTATTGTCCCAACGCGACGAAGAGCTTAGTGGAATTGCTATATCTGCCACCCTGGAGGGCGCCAGGCCAATGTTAATCGAAACACAAGCGTTGGTAAGCGCCGCTGCATATGGAACGCCTCAGCGCTCTGCAAATGGCTTTGACACCAAGCGAATGAACATGCTGCTGGCCGTGCTGGAAAAAAGGTGTGGTTTCAGACTGAGTACACGTGACGTGTTCTTAAACATTGCAGGCGGCATTAAGGTGGAAGACCCGGCCATTGATCTGGCCATTCTGGTCGCAATTATTTCCTCACATGAGGAGATCTTTATTTCATCAAAAATATGCTTTGCTGCCGAAGTGGGGCTTTCAGGCGAGATAAGGGCTGTAAACAGAATAGAACAGCGCATCTCTGAAGCAGAGAAGCTGGGCTTTGAACGAATTTTCATTTCTAATTATAACTTAAAAGGTTTAACGCTGGAGCGCTATAAAATTGAATTAACAGCGGTCAGTAAAATAGAAGATGTGTTCTCCATTCTATTTGGATAAAATGAGTAAAATCGGGGAATCAAAACCTCATATACACACCCAATGTGAATAAATTTACTCGAACCCAATAAGTCTGGCACAGAGAGAAAATTTCACACTTAACTGTATTTCAGATTGTTATGTTCTAAACAGAAAGATTTATAAAAATGGCCTGTTAATTGCCTTTACCTACACGTTAGCGTTCATTTATGAATTTTAACAAAACAATAGGGATGATTATCCTCGTTATCGACAGATAACGAGGATTTTTTTTGTCTGTTGCTATTTGAAATTTTATATATTTATAAAAAATAAACATTCAAATTCAGAAAATGATCATCGCGTTAATTGTATTATTTGTACTTGTTCTAATTGGAATTAGCATGTACAATTCTCTTATAGGGAAAAAAAATCAGGTTAGCAACGCCTTCTCGGCCATTGATGTCATGCTAAAAAAACGTTTTGATCTATTACCAAATCTGATTGAAACGGTAAAACAGTATATGAATCATGAAGAAGGGGTTCTGACCAGAATCGTGGAATTGCGGAGCAAAGCTGCAAATCCCAATATCAGCAATGAAGAAAAGCTGGCTATTGATAGCGCATTGAGTGCAGGTGTAAAAGGCTTGATGGTTAATGTCGAGAACTATCCGGATTTAAAAGCCAACCAGAATTTCCTTAACCTTCAAACTACCTGGACGGAAAGTGAAGAACAAATTGCTGCAGCCCGAAGAACTTACAATGCTTCGGTAACGGATTATAATAATGCAATTATGATGTTCCCAGGAAGTATAATTGCAGGCATGATGAATTACCAGTCTATCGAGGTGCTTGTCAATACCGAAGAAGAACGTAAAAACATCAGTGCAAAAGACCTTTTTAACAGCTAATGAATCTGGAGACGCTTAATCCGGAATCCATATCCGGTACTTTAGCAGAATTGGAGGATCAAAGAAAAGAAATCTCTGCACTAAAAATAAAGAGCTATCTGCTCATTGGCGGCGGTGTATTGGTCATAGCTGCCGGACTCATTTCCGCTACATTTGCAATAGCTGGGGCTATTGCAGGAGGAATAGTGCTCGTTATGGGATTTGTTCTTTTCAGTAAGACTAATGCCAAATTCAGCCACTACAGACACAGCTTTAAACAAAACGTAGTCGCCCTGGCCCTTAAGACAATAGACGAAAGCCTTGAAATCGATTATACTACCGGCCTTTCAGAAACTGACTTTATCTACTCCCAGCTGTTCAGTAAAGAACCAGACCGTTACCGAAGTGAAGATCAGGTCTCTGGTTCCGCAGGAAAAACACGATTCGCATTTTCGGAGCTTCATGCAGAATACAAAACCGTAACGCAAACAAAAAATGGAAGGCAGGAACATTGGCATACCATATTAAAAGGAATTGTTTTTTATGCCGACTTCAATAAACACTTTAATGGGGAGACCATCATAAGACCTAAAGATATGGGCACGGCATTAGGCGCCTGGATTTCAAAGGCAATGCCCATATTCTCTTCTTCAGGCAGGGAATTGATAGCGCTGGAAAACCCTGGATTTAGTGCAGAATTTGTAACCTATTCAACAGATCAGGTGGAGGCCAGGTACATTTTAACACCGGCAATGATGGAACGAATCTGTGAACTGAACAAGCGTTGCAGCTATACCATTTCGCTTTCCTTTATTAACTCCTGTGTCTACATTGCATTTCCCTTAAACAAGGATTACTTTGAACCTCCGGTGCATAAAAGCCTGCTTGATCCCGACGTCTTAAACGAAGATATCGAAGTAATCCGGTTCATGTATGGCATCATCAGGGACCTGGATCTGAATACAAGGATTTGGACAAAGGCCTAATGCTGGACAAAAAAAGTCCCTTCCGGGACTTTCAATCTTATTTGGACAAATACATTGATTTGTCTTTATACAACTTTCTGAAATAAGGATCTTCAGTGTCTTTAATGAATCTGATGGACTCACCTGTCGACTTCATTTCCGGGCCTAATTCCTTGGTTACCTCCGGGAATTTATTGAAAGAGAAAACCGGCTCTTTAATCGCATAACCTTCCAGTTTACGTTCGATCGTAAAGTCCTTTAGCTTATTCACACCCAGCATCACTTTAGCGGCAATGTTTATGTAAGGCACATCATAGGCCTTAGCAATGAAAGGAACAGTTCTGGAAGCCCTCGGATTGGCCTCTATTACATATACCTTTTCATCTTTAACCGCAAACTGGATGTTTAACAAACCAACTACGTTCAACGCCCTTGCAATCTTTATGGAGTAAGCCTCCATATCATTCATTACCTTTTCAGATAAGCTGAATGGGGGCAATACAGCACTCGAATCGCCGGAGTGGATACCAGCTGGCTCAATGTGCTCCATTAAGCCCACGATATGGACATCTTCACCATCGCAGATGGAGTCTGATTCTGTCTCTTCTGCGCGGTCCAGGAAGTGATCGATCAGCACGCGGTTTCCAGGCAAATCACCCAATAACTTTACAACGGCTTTCTCCAGATCCTCATCATTGATCACAATGCTCATGCCTTGCCCACCCAGCACATAACTTGGTCTTACCAGTACCGGGTAACCTACCTCATTTGCCACAACGATCGCTTCTTCAGCATTTTCTGCAACACCATATCTTGGATAAGGAATTTCCAGTTCCTTTAAAAGGTCAGAAAAACGTCCCCTGTCTTCAGCCACGTCCATATCATTATAGGTAGTACCAATGATCTTTATTCCGTTTTCATGCAGCTTTTCAGCCATTTTCAAAGCTGTTTGTCCGCCTAACTGAACAATTACACCTTCCGGCTTCTCTAACTCGATAATTTCACGTACATGTTCCCAGAATACCGGCTCAAAGTATAGTTTATCAGCCATGTTAAAGTCGGTAGATACTGTTTCCGGATTACAGTTGACCATGATGGCCTCAAAACCACTTTCCTTAGCTGCAAGCAAACCATGTACACAAGAGTAATCGAATTCTATTCCCTGACCGATTCGGTTAGGTCCGGAACCCAAAACAATTATTTTCTTTTTATCAGATGGTTGAGATTCATTCTCCTCCTCAAAAGTTGAGTAGTAGTAAGGTGTTTGCGCGGCGAACTCAGCAGCACAGGTGTCCACCATTTTATAAACACGTCTTATTCCTAATGATTTTCTGCGCTCGTAAACCTCATCTTCTGTTACATTTCCAAGCAGGTATGAGATCTGGATGTCAGAGAAGCCTTTTTGTTTTAATGTAAAGAAGAAATCTTTAGGGATATTATTTAGTGAGTAACGTTTCAATTCTGTTTCCAGATGAACCAATTCTTGTATTTGTGATAAGAACCATTTGTCTATACGTGTAACCTTACGGATAGACTCAAGGGGCACCCCCATGGTCATGGCATCCTTGATCAGGAATAAGCGGTTCCAGCTGGCGTGCTCAAGGCCATGCATGATCTCATCAATGCTACGGTTATGTTTACCATCGGCACCTAAACCTGATCTACCTATTTCCAAACTCTGACAAGCTTTCTGTAGTGCTTCGATAAAAGTACGTCCGATTGCCATTACTTCACCTACAGATTTCATTTGCAGGCCAAGTTCCATATTTGCACCTTTAAATTTATCGAAGTTCCAGCGAGGAACTTTTACGATCACGTAATCAAGTGTAGGCTCAAAATATGCAGATGTAGTCTTTGTAATCTGGTTTTCAAGTTCATCCAGGTTATAACCGATAGCCAGTTTAGCCGCGATTTTAGCAATCGGATAGCCCGTAGCCTTACTGGCCAGAGCCGATGAACGGGAAACCCTTGGATTGATCTCGATGGCGATGATCTCGTCATTATCAGGATTTACCGAAAACTGTACATTACAACCACCAGCGAAGTTTCCTATAGCACGCATCATTTTGATCGCCTGGTTACGCATATCCTGATAGCAGCGATCAGATAAGGTCATTGCAGGCGCCACAGTGATAGAATCCCCCGTGTGAATACCCATTGGATCAAAGTTTTCAATAGAGCAGATGATGATTACATTGTCATTACTGTCCCTTAATAACTCCAATTCATATTCTTTCCAGCCTAAAACAGCTTGCTCTACCAAAACCTCGTGGGTTGGAGAAGCCTCAAGTCCACGTTGTAAAGCTTGGTCAAATTCTTCTTTCTTGTGCACGAAACCGCCACCATAACCACCCAATGTGTAAGAAGGACGGATGACCAATGGATAACCAATTTCCTGAGCGGCTTCTTTACCTTCCAGGAACGAGTTGGCAATTTTTGATGTAGCTACCCCCACACCTATATCAACCATTAACTGGCGGAAGGCTTCACGGTTTTCAGTTTTCTCAATTGCGGCAACATCTACACCAATTACCCTAACTCCATATTTCTCCCAAATCCCACGTTCAGATGCTTCGATACAAAGGTTCAGTGCGGTTTGTCCACCCATTGTAGGCAGTACAGCATCAATTTTACGCTCTTGTAAGATTTGCTCAATTGAATCCACGGTTAAAGGCCAAAGGTAAACATGGTCACCAATCACCTTGTCAGTCATGATTGTTGCTGGATTAGAATTGATAATTGAAACTTCAATCCCCTCTTCTTTTAAAGATAAGGCGGCTTGAGATCCCGAATAATCGAATTCGCAAGCTTGACCAATGATGATAGGTCCTGATCCGATAATTAGTACTGAGCGTATGGAGGTGTCTTTAGGCATAAGGCTTTGAAAAGTCTAATGTATAATATGGTAAAAAA
>CBFGNP010000305.1:0-5799 GCA_965650095.1 uncultured Pedobacter sp.
GCATCAACGGCCTTTATACTTATTTTGTCTGAGCCCTTGTTTAATATTGACTGTAGACCGGGTTTTAACTGAATCTCCCGTGTAGTATTGCCTACCAATACCGATCCTTCAAGTAATGTAGTATAGATATTGTCCTCTTCAGCGTAAGCCATTACATTGAAGTGTGTGCCTAATACGGTTATATTTTGATGATTGGCGAGTACTTTAATGGGCCTATCCTTTTTTTTTGTTATTTCGAAATAAGGTTCCCCGCTGAGTTCCACACTCCGTTCGCTGCTGTTTTGATAGGAGGCAGGGTATTTCAAAGAAGAGGCGGCATTTAACCAAACCTTACTTTTATCGGGCAGAATGACCATATAGGTTTCACCTTTTGAAGTAGACAACGTATTGATCCGGTTTCCACCATCTCCTGTACCGGTAACTTCATATATCAGTTGCCCATCGGTAGTTTTAGAGATGACCACACCGGCCTCTTTAGCCAGCTGCCCATTTCCTGCATCATTTAATAAGATGCGTTTTCCGTTTGCCAGGATTAGTGTTGCGCCAACTTTTCCGGGTTTTATGTTATTTACATGAGTTGGAGACGCTGAATTAAATTGTGGATGATGGGCTGTGTTAGCCGGGTAATATAACCAGGTACCCAATGTTATCACCACAATTGCAGCAGCTAAGCCCGCTATGCGTGGCCATAGTCTGATGGTGGTTTCTATCGGTCCGTTGTCCAGTTTAATCCAGATACGTCCAAGAGAGTTTTCTATCGCATCTTCAGTTAACTCAGGATTTTCAAGCTTTAGCTGCTGATACCAGGTCTCCACAATGTCCTTTTCAGCTGGTGTACAGGTGCCCAGCTTATATTTTGCCAATAATTCTTTAGCGTCTATTTTTTGCATATTTGGTTAGGAAAGGCGGACTTTCAAAAGCAATAGACGTGGCTAGGGTGTGTATGGGGTAAAAAAAATGAAATAATTTTTTGAAAAGCGCTTACTTAGTTGATTATCAGATCAATAATTTATCAGCAAATAAATCAGCATATACAGACCCAGCTTAACACGGAGGGTTTTTAGTGCGTGTTGTACGTGTTTTCTTACCGTTTGTTCCGATAAATCCAGTTTCAGGGCAATTTCTTTATGGCTAAGTTCTGCCTTTCTGCTGAGTTCAAACACTTCACGCATCTTTTTTGGAAGCAGACCGATTTCCCTGTCAATCAGCGCCTTCATTTCATTTTCGCGTGCAAGGTAGTCTGTAACAGCCTCTCCTTCATCTATGAATTTTTGAAGTGACCGGATATAGAAAGATTCCTTTTTTTGCTGGGAATAATGATCTAATATCCGATTTCTCACCGCTGTATACAGATAACCTGCAAGATGTCCTGAAAAACAAAGTGATAACCGTCTGCTCCATAGACTGCTAAAAATTTCATGGATCACATCTTCTGCTTCCTGCTGGTTTCGGAGCTTGTTGTACGCGTGGAGGAAAAGTAGCCGTTTATATCTTTCGTAAATTTCAGTGAACGCAGACTGGTCATCAGACTTTAGCAAGTTGGTCAGTTCCAAATCTGAAAGTTTACTATATTTGGTCATTTTCTAAATTCAAATAGTGTTTAATTACCTTTAATTAAACGGATTTAGTAGAGATGTATCAGTAAACTTAATAAATTTTCAATCTTAATACTAATTAATTATTTTCTTAATTTATTTATTTCACCGAAGTTTAGGTTAATTTGGGGATGATTTACTCACTAAATGCAAGACACTGATACTGGACATAGCCGCATGAGCTTTGACAAATACATTGTCAATCGCTTGCCGCTTACCTGACACTTAGCGCTTATTTATGCATTGTTTTAGCAGCAGTTTAAAAGACAAATTACTAATTGCCAAGGCAGAGATTATTTCAATTTAACCCAGATGAGATACTTTGATAATGTATTTGTTGTCTTTGTTTACCCCAAACTGAAAATATCTCAGGCTGTCCATCCGGGTTTGTTATAGTGCAAAAAAGGAATTATTTGATTATGCTGAAGAAACAAACCTTGAAATCTATAACTATACTTCAACTGATAAAAATGCAGTTCTTAAAGAGAATGTTGTAAGCTACTGTATATGGGTAATATTTATATCTAGTTATATTCTTACCTATAGGTATGGTAGTAAACTAAGCAAGTTCACCAACCAAAGGGTAATAAATTGAAAATCGTTAAATAAAAATTACCTTTACATCTGAAAATCGTTCTTCTTTCTAACGTTTCTTAAATAAAAAAGGGAAAAAATGAGTGATTTTTTTTAATTTTTAAAAACGAAAAACCGCTTTTAAATGTGTTTAATGGGGGTAGCAAAAAATAATTTTAAAAAAATAGAATGGATAATCATGTAAAAGCTGGGCTGACCGCATCACTGGATAAGTTTTCTGTGGCTTCAGGAAAAGATTCAGTTAAATTTAAAGAGAATTTAATTGAAGTGTTCGATAAGGATCTGGGCTTTTTAGAAAAAGTAGCAGCGTTTGATGCAGCCTTTGACGACTATCCAGAATTTGAGGAGTTGAGGGAAGTCTTTTTTGATCTGCTGATGATTAATTTCTTTGCCAGTGATGTGAAGGACCTGGAAGAGGATTACCTGGATTCGGAAGAGTGGGCAGATATTGAAGAGGACACGATTGACAGGGGAACAGAATTGCTGAACTTGTTGTTGTACATCAATGAGTGCCATGATGAAAAAATCAGACCGGAGCTGGATGATTTCCTGAAAGAGTTTCTATTGGTAGAAGAGGATGAGTTTCAGGATGAGTTTCACATTTATGAGGACCTGATCAGCAACCAGCAACTGGTGGATAGTAGTGTGGAAGATATTTGCAGTCATGCCGGCATGATCGAGTTGGCAGAAGAAATGGAAGAGCTTTTTGTTCCGTTTATGGTTTTCTTCCATCAGCCAAAGGCCAATGATGAAGTGATCAATGAGCTGGGAACCTATAGTGCCAATAAGGAATTCGATATTGCTGTTTACTCATTGATCGCTGCATTTAACAATTAAATTTTAAGAAATGGAAACTGTTGAAACCGTTAAAACGCCGAACGCACTGGCCTTTAAAAGTGCGCTGGTTTATGCCATTTATTTTTTAGCACTAATCTATATCTTTAAACTCGCTGGTATCGATCAGAATGATCCGAACAGTCCGACTGCCGAGAAATTTATGAGCTCCCTGGCTTCTTATCTTCCGTTTATTCTGGCGATAGTATATGTACAAACCAATTTTAAGCAGGAGTTAGGTGGCTTTATCTCTTTTAAAAGGGCTTTTTCTGCCGGGTTTAGGGTTGCAGCTTATGCAGGTCTGTTTATTGCAGTGGTACTGATGCTGTATTATAAAGTATTGGACCGGCCCGCTTTTGAGCGTTTAATGGATGCTGCGCGGGAAGCCGCTGCAGGTGATGAAACCAAGCTTAGAGGGGTCGAGATGATGAAATCATACATGGTGTTTTTTATCGGCTTTGGTGCTGCGATTACTTACACATTACTCGGCCTGATCTCCAGTTTAATTGGGGCGGCTGTAATCAAGAAAGAAGCTCCGCTTTCTTACGAGTAATCAGTTGCTATGGTTTGATAGCACTTTCACCCAGTCTTCCTGTACTCGGGGAAGCTAATTACATAGAACCTCATGGTTCCGGTATAGGTCTTGTATACCTCTTGTATACCTGTCCTGGTCAGTCGTATATACTTCGTACATCATTCAGGCGTCAGTTAATGTTGCGTTAGTCAGGACCGAAGCAACACCCTGTCAGCGTGAGTGATGACCGAAGCAGGAGGTCATGTATAAATGAGGTATAGCAGAGATACACATGATGTACAGAGGTACTTCGATACCGGATTACTTCATTGTTGAAGGTTGAAGATCATAATGGTCTGTATTTTTATAAAAAAGTTTAATTATGAATCGCATTAAAATTTCATTTCTCTTATTTGTACTGATCCTTGCAGCTGCCTGTTCTCCGAAACTAGGCAGTACGGGCTCAGGAACATCCGCACTGCGCGTATTGTCCTATAATATTCATCATTGTAATCCGCCATCCAAAGAAGGACTGATAGATGTCGAAGCAATTGTTAAAGCGATCCGACTACAAAATCCGGATCTTGTTGCACTGCAGGAAGTTGATGTAAATACCAAACGATCAGGTAATATCAATCAGGCTGCTTTATTGGCCGATAAGCTTAAAATGAAAGTTTATTTTGCAAAGGCGATCGCTCATGATGGCGGCGATTACGGGGTGGCCATTTTGTCTAAATACCCTTTAACCGATACCCAAACCTTTATGCTGCCAAAAAACAATGATGCAAAGGCAGAACAAAGAGTGCTGGCAGTGGCTACCGTCACTTTGCCGGGTGGCCATAAAATAAAATTTGCTTCTACCCATCTGGATGCACAAAAAGCTGATGCCAACAGGTTGTTGCAGGTTGCAGAGATCAACCGGCTCACGGCAAAAGAAAGCTTGCCACTCATCCTTGCCGGAGATTTGAATGCAGCCCCTCCATCCGAAGCGACCCGCCTGTTCGATCAGCAATTTATAAGGACCTGTACGGACTGTGCATTTACGATCCCCGTCATCGATCCAAGGAAAACCATTGACCATATTGCTTTTAAAAAAGGGGTTCGCTTCAGCATCATTTCGCACGAGGTAATTGCTGAACGCTATGCCTCAGATCATTTGCCTGTGCTGGCAGTTTTGAAGCTGTAGCCCGCCAATCTTCCCGCGAAAAGCGATATACATACCGAAATGGGAATATTTTTTCCTGGAATACATAAATGCTAACGCAGTTTTCTCTAAGTTTGCATTTATTTTTTAGCGTTATAAGCACACATGGATATTTCTGTTGTAATCCCATTGTATAATGAAGATGAGTCCCTTCCGGAATTAACCACCTGGATTGCCAAGGTCATGCGGGAGCATAATTTTTCCTATGAGATCCTTTTTGTTGACGATGGGAGTACAGATTCATCCTGGAGGGTAATTGAAGGCTTGAAAAAAGAATATGATGCGGTAAAAGCGATTAAGTTCAGAAGAAATTACGGTAAATCAGCAGCTTTGAATGTGGCTTTTGCAGCTGCAGAGGGAGATGTGATCATCACGATGGATGCGGACCTGCAGGACAGTCCGGATGAAATACCCGAACTATTCCGTAGAATAAATGAAGAAAAGCTGGACATCATTTCGGGATGGAAGAAAAAGCGCTATGATCCCATCACCAAAACAATTCCAACCAAACTATTCAATGCCGCGACACGCAGCATGTCTGGCATCCGGTTAAACGATTTCAACTGTGGTTTAAAGGCTTACAGAAAGGACGTGGTCAAAACCATTGAGGTGTATGGAGAAATGCACCGTTATATACCCGTAATTGCCAAATGGGCAGGCTTTAAAAAAATTGGGGAACAGGTTGTAGAGCACAGAGCCAGGAAGTATGGGGTGACTAAGTTTGGACTCAGCCGTTTTATAAATGGATTCCTCGATTTGCTATCCATCTTTTTTGTCGGCAAGTTCGGCAAAAGACCAATGCACTTCTTCGGTTCACTAGGGGTATTGAGTTTCTTAATTGGAACCTTTATGGCGATATGGTTGATTGCTGCGAAGCTGTATCACATCTGGATGAATATTTCTTACAAAAGGGATGTTACAGATCAGCCCTTATTTTACATTGCACTGGTCGCCATTATAGTCGGTTCGCAATTGTTCTTAACCGGCTTTGTGGCGGAGCTGGTAACCAGGAACGCTACGGAACGAAATCATTATCTGATTGAAAAAGAGATCATTTA
>CBFGNP010000306.1:0-5793 GCA_965650095.1 uncultured Pedobacter sp.
ATCAACTTTAAGGTGATAGATAAAACATTTAACTGGGATTATATCCGGAAGCACTTGGTAAGCGGTACTGTGATTAATTTTGCTGACAGTGCAAAGGCTACCCGGCAGATTCTCATCTCATTATATACGGCAAACAGGTTAAAGCTTAAGGTTGGTGACGATTTTATCATGTATTTCGTGCAGAATCCTCCACGTAAGCGTCCTTTTAAGATCGTTGGGATCTATGATATCGGAGTTGAGGAAATCGATAAAGGTTTTGTGATTGGTGATTTGAATATCATCCGGAGATTAAACGACTGGAAGTCTAATGAAATCGGAGGAATTGAAATTAGGATTAAGGACTTTTCTAAATTAAAGACCGTATCGGATGGTATTTACGAAAAGATCGAAACGAACTTGAAATCGGAGTCCGTCTCAGATTATTTTCCCGCCATTTTTACCTGGCTATCCCTGCTGGACATCAATACAAAAGTGCTCCTGGTTCTGATGATGGTTGTAGGAGTAATCAATATGGTCACGGCCTTGCTTATCATGATCCTCGAACGCACCAATATGATCGGCATCCTGAAAGCTTTCGGTATGTCAGATTACAGTGTCATGAAAGTATTTCTTTACAATGCACTTTATCTGGTTGGATTTGGTTTATTGCTGGGCAACCTGCTTGGTCTTGGTCTTGGATTTTTGCAGCAGTATACACATATTTATAAGCTCGAGCAGTCTTCCTACTACCTGTCCTACGTCCCTGTTGAGATTCACTTCACTGATGTGCTGATCCTGAACACCGTTACATTTGTGATCTGTGTGCTGGTATTGATTCTGCCTTCCATGCTCGTTAGCCGGATCAGTCCTTTAAAGGCGATCAGGTTCAAGTAGCCATTCTTTTCCCGGCAACCTTCATAGGTGTGTTTATGACTTAAACAGTTGGCTACAGATTCTCTACGGTTCCTCCGGGGGTTAAATATGTCTTTAGCCGTAGGGAACACGCAGAGAACCCGTCTGTAAGCCGTCCTGATTATTGACTCATTTAGAAATTGTCAATATACAAAGCCATAGCATTTATTGCTGCTGACCTGCGTTGTAGCTGATCATCCACTGGGTGCCGAACTGATCGGCAACGATGCCGAAGTAATCACCCCAAAACATGTTCTCCATTGGCATCTCTACCTTTCCGCTGGCTGATAATTCGGCGAACACGCGATCAGCCTCGGCTTTGCTTTCTAAGCCAAGCGACAAGTAAAAATTGTTTCCTGCAACAAGTTTTTGTCCATGACAATCCAGGCTATCTGTCGCCATTAACATAGTTCCGTTAGGTAGGCTTAATGAGATGTGACAGATCTTGTCTTTATCGGCTTCCGGTGTCTGGTCTTCCGGCATATCTCTGAAGCGCATGATCATCGGGATTTCGCCGCCAATTACAGATTTATAGAAATTGAAGGCATCCTCTGCTGTACCGGGAAAGTTTAAATAAGGGTTAAGGGCTATCATAAGTATTGAATTTATTTTAGTGTACTCAAATGTAGGAGCAATGGTCTGTTTTCCGGGAGGCTTATTACGGCAATATAAGGGGTTAACTGCGGCATAATTTCGCCCATCACGCTATACAGCAAGTTGGCCAGGGATGATCCGGTGATTTTTTATTGGCAAAAAATAAAGAAGCTGTGGTTTTTTAAACCAGCGCTTGTAAACTTATTTGCGTAAATTTGTAGCCTTATCCATTAATAAAGATACTGTGTCGTTAGATAAATTAAAACTAAGCAAGCCCCTGGTAGCCGCAATGAATGATGCCGGATACCTCTCTCCAAAAGAAATTCAGGCAAAAACAATGTCCCGGATGATTGGTGGACAGGATATCATTGCTGTCGGGCCCGAAGGCGGCGGTAAAACCACAACTTATGTGCTTGGTGTTTTAATGAAGCTAAAATACAGCACAGATGAAGCCCCGAAGGTATTGATCCTTGTGCCCGATGGCGAACGGGTTGAAGCAGTAATCGCCGAGTTTATGCTGCTCAGCAGGAATAGGAACCTGCGTATTATAGGTTTATATGGTACTGGCGGTATGGATGAAGAGATTAACGACCTGTTAGACGGTATGGATATCGTTGTCGCTACCCCGACAAGGGCACGTGCAGTGTATCTGAAATTAGGCTTAAACCTGAACAGACTGCAAACCTTTATTGTTGATGATGCCGAAGTTATTGTCAAACAAGGAATGCAATTGCCTGTTGCCGAGCTGGCAAGAAGCGCGGGTAAAGTGCAGCACCTGATCTTCACTACCGTTGTGCACGATAAACTGAACCTGATGATTGATCAGTTTATGAATTTTCCTACGACAATTGAAGTGGAAGAGCTGGGGGAAAGTCAGGCTGAAACACATGAACTTTTGAGCTATCATGTGCCAAATTTTAAAACGAAGATTAACCTCATGAATCTCTTATTAAGAGATGATGAGGTATTTGATAAAGTTGTCATATTCGTAAATACGCGTTTAACGGCACAAAAGCTGTCTAAAAACCTGCATTCTGCCAGGCCGCGAGCGATCTCAGTATTGAATCCCCTATTTTTTGATGAAGAAGGTTTTGATCATATTGACGACTTTAAAGCTACACCTGAAGCCAGGGTCCTAATTGTTGCCAATGAGGGGCTTTCTACACTGGATCTCTCGGATATTCATTACCTATTCCATTTCGAGGTTCCTGAAGAAAAGGAAACTTTCTTAGGCAGGGTGGTTAAAGGAAGTGGCGAAGAGGTGGTAGCCATTACCTTTGCAACAGATCTGGAACTTGCAGAAATAAAAAAGATAGAGCAGTCTTTGGGTAAAAAGATTGAAGTATTGGAATTACCAGAAGATCTGATCATCGACAAATCAGTTAAATCTACTCCGGTTAAAACGAAAAAGGAAGTCCATAACGGTCCCCGGGGTGGCGGTGCTTACCATGAAAAGAAAGAAAGTAATTCAAAGACCCACAATTACGGGATAGGCCAGAAAGCTAAAATGACCATGAAGAAAAAACACGGTTCAAGCTCTAAATAAAGAACTGGAAAAGGCTGTATCAATGATGCAGCCTTTTCTACTATATGGAACAGCAGTAAATCAATGTCTATATGCTATTGTGCTGCATGTAAGCCCACTCTATTCCCTTCAGTATCCATGATAACAGCTATTGATCCGGCATTCATAGCCGTTTTGGGAATAAGTATCTCCCCTCCAGCTTGCTGCACTTTGCCCAACACCACCTGTATCTCAGGGCTGGCATTAATGTAAATCAGCGTGCCTGTTGCGGAAGGTTTATTTGCTGAGGATTTTGCGAGTACCCCTGTGACACGTCCGGAAGTGGCTTGAATAACCTGTGGATCATAAGGGAAAAATGTTAACTCTTCCCCTGTTTCAGGGAAAGTACGGGTGCTCATTTCTATATCCAGTATCTGTTCATAGAATTTCTTAGCGCGTTGGGTATCTAAAACAGGAATTTCAAACCAGGTGATGATATTGGTCTCTGAATCGATCTTTTTTAACTTTTGCATATCTCTATTTTTATGAAGCAAAGTTCAAAAATCTGTAAGAATTTAACCTGTGACCTTTATCACAAACTTCGGTTTACAAGTCTTTGTTTTCTGATTCGGCTCAGTGTTTCTCTGGCCACACCCAGAAAAGAAGACAGCTGTGTTAATGATACTCTTTGCAGCATTTCAGGGTGGTTCCTCTCTAAATATTCCAGGCGGTCTTTGGCGGTGTACAGCTTAAATATAGTCGAAAATTCTTCCTGTTTTGTGGCGAATAAGCGAATACAGTTCCGTCCCAAGGTTTCTATTTCCGGTTCTTGCCGACCAGCCTCCATCAATTTTTGCTTATCGAAAACAATGGCGGTTAACGGCTCACAGGCCTTTATAAAATAGGCAGATTTTTGTCCTGTTCCAAAGCTGTGAATATTGGTGGCGATCTCGTTTTCAAAAAAGAAGCCCGTGTTTTTTTCGATACCTTCAATGATATGGCAGCTTTTGCAATGGCCCCTTTCAATAAAGTACAGCGCATCGCAAACTTTTCCTTCTTCCAATAAGTACGCCCCCTTTTTAAACTCCTTTCTGGTCAATGCAGGCAACAGCGTTTCCCAGCTGTTTGCAGAAAAGTGAGTTAGTGAATGAATATATTTTAAGAGGTTTTCCATATCACTCCTTTTACCTATTCCAAGGCTACAACTGACGTTGTTTCATTTTTTCGGCTTCCGCTTTGAACCGTGTAATTCTGTCTTTTCCGTTCTTTTGTTTGCTGACTAGATCGACGGCTTTAGCCTGATTCAGCAGCGCTTCATCAAAAAGCTGCATGCGATAAAAGAGGTGTGCTATGGTATCGTAATACTCAGCTGTTGGTGATATTTCAATGGCACGTTTGCTCCATATCAATGCTTTGGATAGGTGGTTGATGTTTTTTGTGCCTAGCGCATAAAAATCCCATGCTACATTATTTAGTGTGTTGGCTACGTCATTGGTTTGCATTGAGGAAATTTTGCTGTAAGAATAAGTTGTTCTCACTGCAGCGGGATTTGCGGCGAAGCTTTTCTTTATGCTGTCGCCTTTTTTTAGCAGTGCCAATCGCTTGTCTGCCGCTACTTTTGCCATTTTATTTATTGAATCGGTAGAGATGTTCATAAAATAGCGATCATAAAAGTATTGAGCTTGCGCATAAAAATTTGCCGTGTCTTTCACCGCTTTATAATAATTCAGCAAACTCAGGCTGGCGCGTCTCTGGCCTTCTTTGTAGTCTTTCGACCAGGTGCCTCGCAAATAATTCGCAACAGAGTTGGCCATCGTGATATTCTTCGTCGCGATGGCCTCCTTTTGGCTATTGGCAATGATGCTTGAATTCATTTCAACACGCACCCGTAGGGGTTCGGTCTTGTAGATGCTATCAATAATTTTCTTATTGGTATAGGCCAGCCGGTAGGCCTTACCATAGGCAAACGGCCCTGCCTTTAACACAAATAACACCTCGTCATAATCATTAAAGCTGCCTACAGTTAAGTAGTCAACGTATTCATCAATAAGTTTGGCATTGTCCCGCATGCCTAGCTGCTGTCTCAAAATAATATACTCCTTCAAAAAGTCTTTGTTAACCTTCCCACTTTTGTATTTTGCCTCATAATCCCCCAAAGACAAGCCACTTGAAAGTTTATCCAATGCTTTACGGGCCAGCATCAGGTAATGGGCTGAAGAAGAGCTGTTTTTATCCCCTTTAAATATCAAGAGTCCATTTTTGTCGAGGAAAAGATACGCAGGGAATACCTTAAGCTGGTACTTGCGCATGAAAGCCATCGCTTCCGCACTTGGCATGTTAACCGCATAGCTCACAAAGTTTTTATTGTAAAAACTAATCACATCCGGGTTGTCAATGGCACTTTTGTTGCCGAGCTGAGTGGGAGTGCCGACGGTTAAAAATATAGGCTGGCTCGTTTCAGCAGCCTTTTTTATAGCATGGTCAAAGTTTTTCTGGTAGCTGATCTGAGCAAATAGAAAACTGGATTTAAATAGAATGACAGACAGGAGCAGTATCTTTCTCATAGAGCGTTTAGGATTTTATTCTGGCTAATATAAGCAACTTAAGGAGAGTTTTTCAATTTTGTTATCTGCACCGCCCTAATGGAAAAAATTACCCTCTGCTATTCTGCTCCTGCTGACCGAAAAAGCCCAGTTTTCCAGCCACCATCACCTGAAATAAACAGGGTAACTGAAGCAGGCCTGCCTTTTGGATGGTATATCATAATTTTACCAAACTCGTCATAGGTTACAGAACTGGTGTCT
>CBFGNP010000307.1:0-5778 GCA_965650095.1 uncultured Pedobacter sp.
ATGAATAAGTTGAAGTGGCATAAAATTGACGTAGCTATTCAGGAAGAGGAGTTTGTTAAGCAGATTAATATTGATGGAAAAAAATTATGCCTGGTAAAACATCGTCAGGAATATTTTGTGGTACAGAACTATTGCCCCCATGCTGGTGGTGTCCTCAGTGGTGGCTGGTGTAAAAACGGCCATCTGATCTGTCCGGTCCACCGCTGGGAATATGACCTGCATACAGGCAGGGGCGCGGAGGGGCAAGGGGATTACATAGAAATGTATCCGGTAGAAATAAGGGCCGATGGAATCTATGTCGGTTTAAAAGAAAGCTGGATTAAAAGGCTATTTGGGAGTTAATTGGCAGAGATTTTAGCTGTAAATCTCGCCCTTTGCAGAAGCCAGCGTGTTTTTAAGTAAACCAACAATCGTCATTAAGCCTACACCTCCCGGAACAGGGGTGATCCAGGAAGATTTTGGCGCAACGTTTTCAAAATCTACATCACCATATAATTTATATCCTGACTTTGTTTGATCGGAGGTTTCGCGGTTGATTCCTACATCGATTATAATTGCTCCTGGTTTTACCATATCCGCAGTAACGAAGTTCTTTCTGCCAATAGCTGCAACAATGATATCTGCCTGAAGGGCCAGTTCTTTTAAGTTGGTAGTTTTACTATGGGTAAGGGTAACGGTGCAATTTCCCGGATTGGCATTGCGCGCCATTAATATGCTCATCGGGCTTCCTACAATATTGCTGCGGCCTACAACCACACAGTGTTTACCGGCAGTATCGATCTGATAAGCCTGCAACATCAGCAAGATGCCATAGGGAGTGGCAGGGATAAAGCAGGGCAGGTTACGCATCATTCTGCCTAAGTTTACGGGGTGAAAACCATCGACATCCTTACGGTAATCTATCTTTTCCGTTACTTTTTCCGGATCTATATGTTTGGGAAGAGGAAGCTGTACAATTAGGCCATCCACACCAGCGTCCTGATTAATTTCCTCGATCTTTTGCAATAATTCTGCTTCAGTTACCATAACATCATAACGCACTAAAGAGGATTGAAAACCAACTTTTTCACAGTTTTTCATTTTACTGGCCACATAGGTTTCACTGCCACCGTCATTGCCAACCAAAATTGCTACCAAATGTGGCTTTCTACCGCTTTGAGCTAAGAAGTCAGCAGCTTCGGCTGCTATTTCCTGTTTTATTTTTTCCGATGCGAATTTTCCGTCGAGTAATTTCATTTTAGTAGTTGGTAGTTAGCATTTAGTATTAAGTATTTAGTAGTTAGCATTTAGTAGTTAGTATATAGATATGAGTTTGAGATTTAGCTATTTGGAGGTAAATGTTGGTAGGTCAAAACTGACTAACTTAATACAAGGGGTAGCAAAAGAAGCACTCTGTCTAAATACTAACTACTAACATCTAATTTAATCCAGTTTTAACACGGCCATAAAGGCTGTTTGGGGAATTTCAACGTTGCCTACCTGACGCATGCGTTTCTTTCCCTGCTTTTGCTTTTCAAGTAATTTACGCTTACGGGAGATGTCACCGCCATAACATTTTGCAGTAACGTCTTTACGTAAAGCACTGAGCGTTTCGCGCGCAATAACTTTTGCACCGATAGATGCCTGAATCTTAATCTCGAATTGCTGACGGGGGATTAATTCTCTTAGTTTTTCACAAATTTTCTTTCCAAAATCATAAGCATTGCTACGATGGATCAGTGAAGACAAGGCATCAACAGGTTCTTCATTTAATAACATATCCAGTCGTACCAGATCCGATTTACGATAACCAACCTGGTGATAATCGAAGGAGGCATATCCTTTAGAAATCGTTTTTAGCTTATCATAAAAGTCAAAAACGATCTCTCCCATGGGCATTTCAAAAACGAGCTCCACCCGATCAGAGGTCAGATAAGATTGATTAACGATGATCCCTCTTTTCTGAATACATAGTGACATTACCGGACCAACAAATTCGGCTTTGGTAATGATATTTGCTTTGATAAAAGGTTCTTCTACCGAATCCAGTTTACTTGGGTCCGGCAAATCTGATGGATTGTTTACGATCACTTCAACGCCCTTGGTCGTGTGTGCAATATACGATACGTTGGGTACAGTAGTAATCACTGTCATGTTGAATTCGCGCTCCAGGCGTTCCTGGATAATTTCCATATGTAACATTCCGAGGAATCCACAACGGAAGCCAAAGCCGAGGGCAGCAGAACTTTCCGGTTCGAAAACGATAGAGGCGTCATTCAACTGCAATTTGTGCATCGCCTCACGTAATTCTTCAAATTCATCAGTATCAACAGGGTAAATACCAGCGAAAACCATTGGCTTAACCTCTTCGAATCCTTGTATTGATGATGGTGACGGCCTGTCAACGGTAGTGATGGTATCACCAACTTTTACCTCGCGGGCTTCCTTAATTCCGGAAATGATATAACCTACATCGCCTGTTTTAACGACATTACGTGGCGACATATCCAGTTTCAGGATACCAACTTCGTCGGCCAAATATTGCTTGCCCGTATTAATGAATTTGACTTTATCACCCTTTTTAATTTCACCATTTACTACTTTATAATAAGCAATAATTCCCCTGAACGGGTTAAAAACAGAGTCGAAAATCAGTGCTTGCAAAGGCGCATCAGCGTCACCAACCGGAGCAGGAACGCGGTCTACAATGGCTTGAATGATATCTGGAATACCCATGCCGGTTTTTCCAGACGCAGGAATGATCTCCTCACGTTTACAGCCGATTAAATCAATGATCTGATCTTTTACTTCCTCGGGCATTGCCCCGGGTAGATCCATCTTATTTAGAATCGGAATGATTTCGAGGTCGTGCTCTAAGGCTAAATATAAGTTTGAAATCGTTTGTGCCTGAATCCCCTGAGATGCATCAACAATAAGCAGGGCACCTTCACATGCTGCAATGGAACGGGAAACTTCATAAGAAAAATCTACGTGTCCGGGCGTATCAATCAGGTTGAAATTGTATTCAATATCACCAACCTTGTAATTCATTTGTATGGCGTGACTTTTTATGGTGATCCCACGTTCACGTTCTAAATCCATAGTATCAAGCAACTGGGCCTGAGCCTCGCGTTGACTAATGGTTTTAGTATATTCCAGTAAACGGTCAGCTAAAGTGCTTTTGCCGTGATCAATATGTGCAATTATGCAAAAATTACGTATGTGCTTCATCAGTGGCGCAAATATAGCATTTTGCCTTGATTATACGATATCAAACTCATCGGCATCTTTTAGAAAAGGGAAACTTTGTCGTGTTTTTATAAGCTCCTCATAACCAATGGTGAAAGTATAGAGATCTTCGTCTTCAGGTTTATAGTAAATTGTTTTGCCCATTGGGTCAATACACATGGAATAACCGCTATGGTAAACCTCTTTTCCGTCATGACCAATTCTATTGACAGCGACCACATAACTTTGGTTTTCAATTGCACGTGCGGGAATAAGCGCTTTCCAATGTGCGGATCGCTTATCAGGCCAGCTGGCTATTAATAATAAAATGTCGTATTCTTCATTTTGGTTACGAAGCCATACCGGAAAACGAAGATCATAACAAATTGCGAGGCGTATCTTCCAGCCTTTTAGCTCAACAACAACCTTATTTTTTCCTGCAGTATAGGTTTTGTCTTCATCTCCCAATCCAAACAAATGTCTTTTGTCGTAATGGCTGGAACTACCATCAGGGAGCATCCAGATTAAACGATTATAGAAGTTTCCATTCTCCTTAATGATCAGGCTTCCGGTTACTGCACATTCGTATTTCTCTGCTATCTGCTGCATCCACTGCATTGTTTTTCCGTTCATTTCCTCGGCAAGTTCAGTTGCATTCATAGTAAAGCCGGTGTTGAACATTTCAGGTAAAACAATCAGATCTGTTTTTTCCTTTACGCCCAACGAAAGTCGTAATGCCAGATTTTGCAGGTTTTTATCAATGTTCTCCCAGAATAGGTAGGCCTGAAAAATAGTAATTTTTAAATTATGTGTATTTGAGTAGTTTGGACTGTTCATTATTCTAATTTATAGGGATTAAATTATAATTTCATTAGTCTTTCAACGGCTTTTTCCAGCGTTTCTTGTTTTTTTGCGAAACAAAACCTCAATATTTGGTAATCAGTATTTTTCATATAAAAGGCTGAAACAGGGATACTTGCTACACCGTATTCCTTAACCAGCTTCAATGCCATATCTGTGTCCTTTTCTTTGTTTAGGTGTGCATAGCTAACGCATTGGAAGTAGGAACCATTACAAGGTAGTAATTTAAAGTTAGTTTCTAAAAGCAGATTACGGAAGAAATCCCGTTTCTGCTGAAAGAATGCAGATAGGCTCGTATACGTTTCCTTGTCTTTAAGATAATTGGCAATCCCCATTTGCATAGGGGTGTTTACACTGAAAACATTAAACTGGTGAATTTTTCGAAACTCCTTCATCAATTGTTCAGGTGCCAGGCAATAACCCAGTTTCCAGCCTGTGGTATGTAATAGTTTTCCAAATGAAGCCGTAATAAAGCTTCGTTCCCTTAATTCAGGATATAAAGCAATGCTCTGATGTCTACGTTCGTCAAATATGATGTGTTCATATACCTCATCACTTAAAATGAGAATATCGGTGTTTTTTGTAAGTTTAATCAGTGCTTTGATATCCTTTTCGCTTAAGATGCATCCTGTGGGATTTTGCGGACTGTTCAGGATAATCATTTTAGTGTTTGCCGTGAATAGCTTTTTAACCATTTCCCAATCTATTTCATAATTGGGAGGAGTCAGTTCATAGGGCTTAACCAGTCCACCTAGTAATTTAACTGCCGGAGCATAGCAATCATAGGCAGGTTCGAAAATAATCACCTCATCACCAGAGTTGATACAGGAGCTTAAAGCCGTAAAGATGGCCTGTGTAGCGCCTGCGGTAATTGTTATTTCTGTATCCGGATGGTAGCTGGCACCATATAGATCGCTTACCTTTTCGGCAATTAGCTCTCTAAGCAGTGGTAGGCCCGGCATTGGCGCATACTGATTGAAGCCTTTTTGCATGGCATCCGTAACAAAATTTAATAGTTTAGGATCACAATCATAATCGGGAAAGCCTTGTGATAGGTTGATGGCATTATGTTCTTCTGCCAGTTTCGACATTACGGTAAAAATCGTGGTGTCTGTGTATGGTAATTTTGACTGTATAGATATCATGTTGTAACGAAAATAGAAATAATATTTTATCAGCTTATATCAGATTTATTTAATAATTTCAGCCTGCTATGAGTTTTAAAACAAAAGAAAGCAAGTTGTTGCTCGTTCTTGGAGCTTTTTTTGTGGCTAATGCCATTTTATCGGAGTTTATTGGCGTAAAAATTTTTACTGTCGAAGGAACGCTCGGTATTAAACAATTTGATATTAGTTTACTCGGGGTGCCTGATTTGTCTTTTAATATGTCGGCTGGTGTATTGACCTGGCCCTTGATATTTATTATGACCGACATCATTAATGAGTATTTTGGTGTTAGGCAGGTGCGCTTCTTATCTGTTTTGACAGCTATCTTGATTTCCTATGCCTTCATTGTTGTAGGGGGGGCTATGCGCCTTACACCTTCAGGTTTTTGGGTAAACCAGACGATTAATGGCCAGCAGGTAAATATGAACGCTGCATTTGCGGGAATATTCGGCCAGGGGATGTGGATCATTGTGGGTTCGATAGTTGCTTTTTTGATAGGACAGATTGCAGATGTGATGATTTTTCACCGGATTAAAAAAATCAC
>CBFGNP010000308.1:0-5771 GCA_965650095.1 uncultured Pedobacter sp.
GTTACGATGGATGGCTCATTGTTGTCCTCCCCAAAATACCATTCCTGTACAATTTTCTTTCCATAATCAAATTCCAGGTTTTTGCCTACAATGTCTCCGTCCCAGAACGAGAATTCCGTATCCGGCTCTTCGGTAAATTCCACTTCGGCTCCTGTCCACAGTTGTATGCTTTGTGCTTTCGTTAATGCCCAGTAAACTTCTTCCGGTGGGGCAGGGATCTGATAATATTTTTTAAAACTCTTCATTAAATTTATTTAAATGCATTTATACCTGTAACATCCATGCCGGTAATCAGCAGGTGAATGTCGTGCGTACCCTCGTAAGTGACCACCGATTCCAGGTTCATCATATGGCGCATAATGGAATATTCGCCGGTGATGCCCATGCCACCCAGCATTTGCCTGGCATTTCTGGCAATGTTCAGGGCTGTCTCCACACTGTTCCTTTTAGCCATAGAGATCTGTTCCGGAGTAGCGCGGTTTTCAGTTTTAAGCACACCCAGGCGCCATACCAGTAACTGAGCCTTGGTAATCTCGGTGATCATTTCTGCAAGTTTCTTTTGCTGGAGCTGAAAGCCACCGATGGGTTTTCCAAACTGAGTACGTTCTTTAGAATAGCGGAGTGCGGTATCGTAACAATCCATAGCCGCCCCTAAAGCACCCCATGCAATGCCATAACGTGCCTGGTTTAAACAGCCAAGCGGTCCCTTAAGGCCGGTGATGTCTGGAAAGATGTTTTCTTTAGGGACCTTAACCTGATCGAAGACCAGTTCGCCCGTTGAAGAAGCCCTGAGACTCCATTTGTTATGGGTTTCGGGGGTGGTAAAGCCTTCCATGCCACGTTCAACAATCATTCCCCGTATTTTACCCGATTCATCCTTTGCCCAAACCACAGCGATGTCGGCAAATGGTGCGTTGGAGATCCACATTTTCGCGCCATTCAGCAGGTAATGATCGCCCTTATCTTTAATATTGGTTACCATTCCGCCCGGATCTGAACCATGGTCAGGTTCTGTCAGGCCGAAACAACCCATCAGCTCACCTGTAGCCAGTTTTGGCAAATATTTTCTGCGTTGATCTTCCGTTCCGTAGGCGAATATGGGGTACATCACCAATGATCCCTGTACAGAAGCGGTGGATCTGATCCCCGAATCTCCACGCTCAATCTCCTGCATCAGTAAGCCGTAGGCCATATAATCCAAACCTGCACCGCCATATTCGGTAGGGATGGTTGGCCCGAAGGCGCCGATCTCTCCCAAACCTTTAATGATATGCTTTGGAAATTTCGCTTTTTGCGCATAATCCTCTATAATCGGGCTGATCTCTTTTTTAACCCAGTCCCTCGCGGCAGAGCGGATCAGCTTATGCTCCTCAGATAATAATTCATCCAACAAGTAATAATCAGGAGCTTCGTAAAGGTCTTTTTTGGTAGATTTATTCATTGTTTACACTATATTTGATTTCGCAGCAAGCTGTTCACCAAAGGTACTAAATTCAGGGTATGGCTGGTAAATAGCTGACAAAAAATTAAATACCCATGTCGCAGACCACTAAATATACACAGACCGTTGCCCTTAAAGATGTTAAATGTTATGCCCTCCATGGTTATTACCCTGAAGAACAGCTGACCGGCATCTATTTCCTGGTGGATGCTGTCGTGGAATTTATACCATTTGGCGATACGGAGAACCTGGAGCATACCGTAAATTACGAAGTGTTGAATACCATTATTCTCGAAGAGATGGCCAGAACCCAGAAGATGCTGGAAACGGTCATTAAAAATATCATCGACCGTACCCTAAGCGCCTATCCTTTTGTGAATAAGGCAACTGTGAGCATCAAAAAACTACATCCCCCGATGCCAGGAGAAATAGGGCATTCCTTTGTACAGCTTAGCTATAGCGCATCTTAGGGTTGTAGCTGCTCAAATGAGATCATGCGCTCCCGTTCCTCTCGGGGAATGGGGAAGGAGCGTCTGTTGATATAATCAAAGGCTACACAGGTCGTTTTTCCCCTGTTGCATATTTCTTCCTTGCCGTTGACCAGCTTAATCATTAAATACTCCAGGTCGAAGCTGCTTTGACCGATCCTTGAAGTACGCACATAGACACTTATTTTATCGTCCATAAGCACCGGTAAAATATACTCCAGCGAAGCCTTTGCAATGACCACACCTGTTTTCTTCCAATCCCACTGTATGGCCTGCTTCCAATATTTTGCCCTGGCAATTTCCATATAAGTAAAATAGACGGCGTTGTTGACATGGCCCAACATATCGAAATCTGCAAACCGGGTTTCGATCACAGTCTTATACTTAAAACTGTCTACAGTATTCACGATATCTGCCTTTTTGTCTTCTTTTTTGTTTGCGGAGCGCCAAAATGTCTTAAATATCATAGAAATTGGGGTTGGTATAAGAGTTGAATATAGGAATAATATAAAAAATAGTAATTCATAAAAAATAAATCAGGAGAAAAATAACCATGACACTAGTAAAATTTAACAACAGAACCAGGAACACCGCACCTTATTTTAACAACGTTTTTGACTCATTGTTTAGTGAGGCCTTGAATAAAAACTTAAGCATTAATAAGGTTCCGGGTGTCAACATCTTAGCCTCAGATACGGAATACAAAATTGAGTTGGCCGCACCCGGATTAACCAAAGAAGACTTCCAGATTAACCTGAAAAAAGATACGTTATCGGTTTGGGCCGAGAAAAAAGTAGCCGAAACAGAAGAGAAAAAAGACTACACCAGAAAAGAATTTGACTACTTTTCCTTCGCAAGATCCTTTGTTTTGCCGGAAAGTGTAGACGGGGATAAGATTACGGCTGAGTATATCAATGGCATCTTAAACATTACCATCGGTAAAAAAGAGCCAGCACAGCCAGCTGCTAAAGAGATTAAGGTTTCATAATTGGTTAGTTTTAAGGTTGATAAGGGCAGATCGAAAGACTGCCCTTATTTTTTTACCCGGTATCGCGCTTAGCTTTACAGCGCTTTGAGATTCCTTTACAGCTCTTTAAGATCAATTTTATTCAGCCAGCCTTTAGTGGTTTGTCCGTCCTTATTGGTATGGATCACATAAATAAAGCCATTGCTCTCTTCAATCACATTAAATTTGGCATTATTCCACAAGCCAAGTACGCCGGTTCTCACCGAAGTGGCATTGGGTGCTTCATAAAAGTACACCGTTCCTTTAGGTAACTGATATTTCTTTCCCTCACTTTCTATCACGGTTCCGGTTTCCTTAGCCTTTGCTTCTGTATCGGCCCGCCTTGCGGCAGCAGCCATTTGTGCTTCGTATTCCTTTTTAAGACTATCAATTTCGGCCTTCTGGGCAACTGTATCGATCGTAACAGGCTGCACCCTTGCAGTGGTATCCGGCTGCTGTTGGGGCATCACACTTGTGGTATCTTTGTTAAGCTGAGCGGCAGAGTCCAACATTGCCTGCCTGTTGAGTTCGTTGCCCTTCATAAACAGTCCATATGCAGAAAGCATTCCCAATATGATGATGGACAGGATCATAATGGCAAATACCGGCTTGGACAAGCTGATCTCGTCCGAGGCTGGCGGAGCAGCTCTATTCTCCGTCAGGAAAGTAGGCGCAGGACTGGAGATCACTTCAAGGGGTGCCACAAACTCACCCCCACGGTGGATAATGGCATCCTGAAGGGCGATGCCGTTGGCAAATCTTTTCTCAGGACTTTTCTCCAGGCATTTCTGAATGACCTGCAATAACCATTGCGGCACCTGCATTTCCTTTTCTCTTTCATCTGCATTCCAGCTTTCCGGCAAACGGTTTCTCCGTAATGCCAGCACATCAGGAACCTCCGCTTCCATATGGGAGACCATCACCTGGTTGCGGGAACTTTCGGTCTTGTTGATCTGCGGAAAGGGAACAGTTCCTGCGAGCAGCTCATAAAGTACAATCCCATAGCTGTATACATCTGTCTGGAAGAACATTTCTCCATCATGTTGCTCAGGTGCCATGAACTCGACCGCTCCGGCATATCGCAAACTGGTGCGCCGCTGCTCGTCGGACATAATGGCTAAGCCAAAATCCAGCAGGACATAATTCCCCGTTTCGTTATTGAATTTTACGTTATTGCTTTTGATATCCCCATGCTTAACACCCACCCGGTGACAATGTGCCAGGGCATTGGCCAGCTGTTCGGCCAGTTTAATAACTTCATGTACGGTGAAAATGGGGCTATTTGGCGGCATTAACAGCTTTTCCAGATCGGGTCCTTCGATGTATTCCATCTCAATAAAAGGGAAGGAGCCACTTTCGGTCAGCCCGGAGCCCAATATTTTTACAACGTTGGGGTTCGGTACCTCATTCACCTTTTTCAGTTTCTCCACTTCATTTTTAAACCGCATGAAGTTCTTGTCACCCTCGCTTTCTGTATGGATAGGTGTGGGCATGATCTTCACTGCTGTGATGATGGTGCCAGTCCGCTTACCTTTATAGACAGAACCCTGGCCACCAGTGCTTAAAGCTCCAAGATTCTCTAATCCTTCTGTTATCGTAAAGACTTTACTCATTATACAATATTAATTATTATCGGCTTCAATATAACTAAATTCCAAAACTGCAAGCTCACCTAAAATGATCTGATCACCTTCCTGCAGCACATGACCCAGTTCAGTGACATTTAATTTTACCGGATTATGATCGCCTACAGATCTGATCTTTACCTTGTTCCTGGGCGGAATACCCCCTTCATCGGCAAACAAAAGGAATGATCCGGTATCCGCATCCCATTCAATATGCGCATGCTGCCGGCTGATAAACTTATTGGCTTCATTGGCGCTGCTGTCAGGGAAAGCAATGTGATTGATCCGGAAAAAACCATCGCTGACCTGTACTTTATGTTCCCTGCCGATATTGATTACGCCATCCGTATCGGAGATCTTATATTCCTTTTTTTCCGATTCCCCGTTCAGGGTGCGGATATAAGCCGTCTTTGAGCGGGTGACGATCACATGTTCGGGTGTCCGGATGTAAAGGGCGGCACAAATGCCCGCCAGTTTTATGGCGTCAGCAGGCAGTTCCTCTATAAAGTTGAGCTGCATGTTCCACTGTTCAGGGAGGTCGATGGCAAAATCATCCGCAATGCGCTGGATCTCATTTTTAAACCTGCCTTCATCCTCCGCAAAAACAGCCGATTCATACATGTATTTCTCGGTAGGCGTGCAAGCGATCAGCAGGGCAAGACCTTTAATGTGCGTACCTTCACCGCCTTCAAGCTTTTGCAATTCCTGTTTTATCGCGCCCAGTAACAATTCCCTGATGGCCTTTACATCCTGCGGTGGTTCCGGACTGCGCTTATTAAATAGGTTAAACATTTTGTTTTCAATTAAGTTTGCTCCCAAACATTTCTATAGACTGCGGTCGGCAGTGTCTGTTTCTTTTATCTTTTTTACCCTTGTCCTGACGGAATCAGGGCTTATTTTAACTTCTTTTTTCTGTTCTTTCTTCAGGTAACCCAACTTAAGTAAGGCAGGCACAACATGTTGACCGGCCAGCTTTACTGCTTTACTTGAGCCACGGGTAGATTCTATCCTGATACACACCACCACATGTCCCTTTCCATTGGCCTTCGGTGCAAAGAACGTATACCAGCCATCATTTATTTTCTCATCTTTCCAGACCCTTTCCGGCGTACCCGTTTTACCGGCAACTTTTATGCCCAAGGTATAAATCTTGTTTTCACTTTGCTTTAACATGTAGCCGCTGATCAGGTCAGCATATTGCTGATCATTCG
>CBFGNP010000309.1:0-5764 GCA_965650095.1 uncultured Pedobacter sp.
CCAAGAGATACATTTTTCAATCTCAAATAACTGCCGTCTTCAACCAGGAAGGATGATACTGTTCTGTTTGTACCTAATGCATTAGCCCTTGGAATGGTGTTACTTGGATTTGCAGGTGTCCAACGGTTCAATACTTCCGCACTGTTGTTACTTAAACCATTCAGTCCGAATAAATCAAAGCGGGCAACATTCAATATATCATTACCATAAGAACCTTGTAGAAATACATTAAGATCTATATTTTTCCAGGTAAAAGTATTATTAACCCCCCCGATAAAATTAGGATTTGCATTTCCAATCACCGCTCTGTCTTTGGTATCAGTTGTGATCTCGCCATCACCGTTCAAATCACGATAACGTACGTCTCCTGGCTTAGCTGATTTCTGCGCAGAGCCTGCAATCTCTTCTGCTGTTTGAAAAATCCCATCAAATACCAACCCATAGAACTGCCCCATTGGGTCACCCACCTTTAATATGGCCGCATTGAGTTGCCCATTACCAACATCTCTGATATCACCTCCTACTACTATTTCATTTAAGTTATTTAGTGCCAACACTTTGCTTTTGTTTGTTGAAAAAGACAATTGAGACTCCCAATTAAAATCCCTTTTCTGTAGATTGGTACTCAGCTCCAGTTCAAAACCTTTATTTTCAACTCCACCTATATTTTTAAATACCGTTGAAAAACCCGAGCTTGGATTAATTCCAACATCAAACAACAGATCAGAAGTTTCCTTTCTATAATAATCTGCTGTAAGCCTTACCCGATTCTGGAAAAAGCCTAAGTCTACACCCAGGTCAAACTGAGCACTCTTTTCCCACCTTAGGTCTGAATTAGGTAGTACAGCATTCGTAGTACCGCTGTATAACGTATTTCCTAAGATATAACCACCAGAAGCAAGCGTTGAAATATACCTGTAATCACCAATATCCTGGTTACCGCCAAGTCCGTAGCTTACCCGAAGTTTTGCATCAGAAAGCACTTTTTGCGCTTTCATAAAGTTCTCCTCAACTATTTTCCAGGCAAAAGCTGCAGAAGGGAAATAGCCCCATCTGCTATCAGGCCCGAACCGGGATGATCCATCTGCTCTAGCCGAAACAGTAAGCAAATATTTGTTATCGTAAGTATAGTTTACTCTTCCTAAAAAAGATTGAAGAGATGTTTGAGAGGCACCAGAAGTTGGAGCCGTTAATGTTGTACCTGCACCTAGGTTGTTGTATAAGGCAAAATCATTAACGAAACCTTTGGCATTAGCAGTAAAATTTTCACGCTCCCAAGCCTGGCTGGTATATCCGGCAAGCGCACTGAAGCTATGTTTAGCAAAAGTTTTCACATAATTTAAGGTATTTTCGTTCAGCCAGCTCACTAGCTGATTGTTACTCACTGATGCAGCACCATTGCCGGTACCCGCTGTCAAAAAACGGGTAGCATACCCGTTTGATTTTACTGAACTAATGTCCGAACCTAAAGTGGTTTTAAAGGTTAAGCCATTTACGATTTTAACCTCTAAAAATGTATTCGCCAACATACGCACACCTCTATCCCTGTCAGTCCATTCATTTACCAGAGCTACAGGATTATCTACCGCATAACCATTTATTGATCCCGTGTTTGTATAGTAAGTTCCTGCGGCATTGTACACAGGGAATGTGGGTGAATAATTTAAAGCTGCACTAACCACACCTCCACCGGCATTTCCGTTAACTTCTGTTCTGGCATTATTACCAGTAGTATAAGCACCGTATAGATTAACCCCTGCTTTTAACCAGCTGTTTACGTTGCCATCTACATTCGCTTTCAATGAGTACCGCTTAAAATCAGAACCCTTTATTATTCCATCCTGAGCATAATATCCACCTGAAATGGCATAACGAACCTGATCGCTACCTCCTGTAACGCTTAACTGATGGTTTTGCATAGGTACAGCCTTTTGGAAAACTTCGTTTTGCCAGTTGGTTCCTTCAGAAAGCGATGCTACTAATGGCCTGTCTTCAGCAGAGCCATTGAAATAAATGGGTTGGTTGGCATTGACTTTTGCTTCATTTACCATCTCTGCAAATTGCACTGCATTGAGCATAGGTATTGTTCGAAGCGCACTCTGGCTGCCATAATAACCATCATAACTTAAAGCAGCTTTTCCTGATTTACCTCTTTTGGTGGTTACTATGACCACACCGTTATTCCCTCTCGAGCCATAAATAGCTGTAGAAGAAGCATCTTTTAAAATATCAATTGTTTCGATGTCTCCCGGGTTAATGGAGTTCAAATCCGAAACCGGAAGACCATCTACTACATATAAGGGGTTATTTCCGGCATTTATAGATCCGGCTCCACGAATACGAATCGTGGTTCCACTCCCCGGCTTACCGGAATTAGTAGTAACATTTACACCAGTCACTCTGCCCTGTAAGGCACGATCAAGGGCAACAATCGGTGTAGCATTGATATCTTCAGCAGATATACGCGAAACAGAGCCGGTAAGATCTGCTTTTTTTACAGTTCCATAACCGATTACAACCACTTCGTTTAGGCCACTGCTTTCTTCTGTTAGCACAACATTTTGTAAGCTTTCAGCTCCATCTGCAAGGCTAACTTTTTTACTTACTGTTTTAAAACCTATATAGTTAAATATCAGGTTATAAGTACCGGCTTCGACGTTGTTAAATACAAAAGCACCTTTAATATCTGTAACTTGACTTTTAGTAGTTACACCTTCCAGTCTTACGGTTACACCGGGTAAAGCTTCACCTTTACTATCTGTAACTCTTCCTTTAACAGTTCCCTTTCCAGAAGCTGCCATACAGCAGAAAGTCAGCATTAGTAAACAAACCATTCCGGAGTGAAACAGCCGAAGAATAGGTGCAGCATACTTCAATTTGCACAGGCCGGACTGCAATTTTGCAGCTCGAAGTTCTTGATTGATCATAAATTAGGATTATGGGTTAATTTTCTACCGCTTTATTTATAAGGTTAGTTTTGCGGTCTATAGGTAATTATAATTTGACCTTCGGTTACCGGTTTTGAGACAGAAATACCAATACGTGTATAAGGCGTACCACCTTCTGATATTTCGGCTGATTTTAGCAATAGCTGATTGCCCGGCGAAGAAAAGGTAACTAACATTTTTTCATTTCCTCTTGTCAGCAACAAGGTATTACCGGAAGTTTGCTTCCATTCGGAACGAGTGGAAATAGCAGTTTCAAAGCCTTCAGGATTAGCATATGCAAAAGAATCTGTAAATGTAATTCTGCCGGCGCCTGTTCTGTCGTAATCCATGGTGCGTTGAAGTTTCTTAAGTCCCGGTACCTCATATGCCGAAGCAATGTCTAATGTGATGTTGTCTTTTTGCCGGTTAAAGTCTGTACGAACAGTTTTCGCCACGGCTTGTTTACCCGGGCGCTGCGGCTTACCTGCAACAAGCGGAACCGGGTGACCAAATGAGCCTACTGTTTTATAAGTATACCGGTATTGAGGATCGAAAATATTGCTTGCATAAGGTATTACTCCAGGATCTCCAGCCATTATTTGGTTTCCCTGTACAACGGTATACGATCCGACGTCGTTATGATTATGGGATTCTCCATTATTACCGCCTTTAAACGCAACCCCCATATCAGCGGAAGAACCCGGTACAGGCCTGCACACCAATACCCCTGTTTGTTCAAAGAAAGAGCGGATATTTGCTTCTTCCTTTTGCATATTTTTTCCAGGTTGCGACTTAGATGATGAATTCGGAAAGGCCATCATCACACTCTTGCGGTTATCACTGGTTCCGTTTTTATTTGCAAGCGTATCGTATTGGGGTATTCCAAGTCTTAAGCTCCGGTTAAGGTAAATCATCATATCGCTATCAGGGGTTGCGCCTTCTCGGCAGTCTGAAATAGCCGGGTATACGCCGTTTATAATCTCAAGATTCGGTGCATAACTGGCAATCTTTTGAACTTTTGGGTCGTCAAAAAGATCAATTTTTCCTCCAGTCGCCTGCCAAATACTTTCCCGCAATAAAATATAATGTCCAAATCCGTAGTTGTAATAAGTCACGCCTTCTCCACAATATCCATCATCATTAAATCCTGCCAGTCCATTCCTGGAATAATATTCCCCGATGTATGTGAATACAGCTCGCTCATGTTTATCTTCGATTACCGTTAGCGCTGCTCCCACCAATCCGGCCAAACAAACATGGTTCCAGTTGTTGTCTGCAGTTAGAAAATCGTTTTCTTTATGATCATTCTGTGGGCTAATTTTGCGATGTATTGGATTGAATATCCTTGTATATAAAGCATCCATAGCCTCTTTTCTTAATTTGGGGCTTATCTTATTTCCCATCATATAAAGCGTTTGTGCAATGGTATGCGCATATAAGGAGGAAGTCAGTTCTACTGAATACGCTACTCCATTATAATTCTTAAAATCATGATCGCTGCGGGGCGATACCCAGGATTTTTGATTAATAATATCACGTAAGCCCTCTTCTACCATTCGGGTATACTTCCCTTCGTTTTGCAAGCATTCGGCCCAGGTTACTTTTGCCAGGCCTTCTGCCCTTTTTCGCATCATGGTCAAACCTACGTTTGAAGAAGAGGCGCTCCCGTTTGAGAGAGAGAAGTAATCATCTTTGCTAAAGGCGGGGAAACTATAATTTTCCATTGCCCGTAAAAACCGGTCGTAATTACCTGATTTTAAGAGGCTGTTCCAAACTTTACGCTGATTATAAGGTTCACCAAAACCCGAGGGTTTATCTGACAGCATTGCTTCAATTTCCTGAACGCGTTTTTCATCAATAGGTTTGAAAGGAGCCGTTTGAGCAGTTGATACCGAAATCTTGGAAATTAAAAGACCGGTAATAACAATAATTTTAGCTGTTAGCCGCAAGTGCGTATAATAAGCTGATTTAAAAGGTGCTTTTTTCATTTCTTTTTCTCGTTTAACTACTTAAAGATTCTCCTAAAATCTTCATCGTTTCCTTCTGGTATTGCGCCACCCTTTCCAGGGCTGCCGTTGCTTTTGCTTTAGAGGCTACAGGATTTTTCACCATGTCAAGCACAGTTGGGACAATCCTATCGACATCCGTTTTTGTATCCATATCGAACAGCCATTCTCCTAACCCTATGTCCCGCCACATATATCCTTTAGAGGTTTGCTCTTTAAAGCGGCAAACGATAGCCGGTACACCCAGTGCTATACACATAATAGGTGAATGCATTTCGAGCCCGAATAGTCCCGCAGAGCGGGCGTAAGTACTAACCGCTTCATCTGTGAGCCAATATTTATCACGCCAGACAACCCGGGATTTAATGTCCTCCGGCAAGGGATCATAAAGCATTTCCTTGCCAATACGAATCTGTGTTTCATTTTCAGGAACAATTAACACTTTAAGATCTGTTTGTCTTACCACTTCAATAATTGCATTTCGAATTGGCAGGTTATCATGCTCTTTCATCTTTTCATTCCATGCATGTTTCTTTTCGTTTACGGGCAATTGCTTTGATGGAATCTCCCACCATGGAGAAAACCTAAGCTGGGGAATTACGCAGACAAATTTTCCTGTTTCGAGTGCATGTTCCTTCAGAAATAAATCAGCAGCTTTATCATTTCTTACATCTACCGCAAAGGCGCCGTCCGGACAAAACCCCATAATGGGGCACTTTACTCCTATTTTTTTTGCGAACTGAAGAGATACAGAATCCCTGAACCAGGTAAAAGCAGCACTATTGAACAGTTCAACATCCAAGGGATTGTAATTTTCATCTTGCGCTTGAA
>CBFGNP010000310.1:0-5735 GCA_965650095.1 uncultured Pedobacter sp.
ATGACGAATATGTTTTGTTCGCCCATTTCAAACAGGGTTCTGTAAAAGTCAGACAGGGAGAGCAACTAAAAACAGGACAGTTTATAGCCCAATGTGGCAACTCCGGGAATTCTTCTGAGCCGCATTTACATTTCCACATTCAGGACAAAGAAGACTTCAACAACGCTACCGGGATCAAGTGTTATTTTGATAAGCTACTTGTCAACGGAGTTGTGAAAACCGATTATTCACCCGTTAAAGGAGACAAGATAAAGTGATAAACAGAGATTTGTCTTTCCCAGGTTATAAAGCTTAACTATCTTTAAAGAAATTACAGGAAAAACGCCATGAAGGATGAAAAAGATCTGAAGCTTGCCGTATTGATTGACGCGGACAATGTACCTTATGCCAATGTTAAAGAAATGTTCGAAGAAATTGCCAAATATGGCACCCCGACTTTCAAACGGATTTATGCAGACTGGACAAAACCCACCGTGTCGGGGTGGAAAAAAGTATTGCTTGAAAATGCCATTACTCCAATCCAGCAATACAGTTACTCCAGCGGGAAAAATGCCAGCGACAGTGCGCTTATTATCGATGCGATGGACATCCTGTACACAGGGAAAGTGGATGGATTTTGTATCGTTTCCAGCGACAGTGATTTTACAAGACTGGCCACCAGGCTTCGTGAAGCCGGCATGAAAGTGATCGGCATTGGAGAAAAGAAAACACTGACCCCGTTTATCACTGCCTGCGACAAGTTTATCTATATCGAGATCCTGAACCAGAAGCCGCTCGCCCTGGAAGACAACACCGCAACGCCAGCCACAGCCAGTTCCAAAACACAGGAAACGCAACCCTTAAATAAAGTAGATCCGGCAATTATCAGGCTCTTCTCCGACAGTATTTCCGATCTGGCTGATGAAGATGGATGGGCTTACCTGGGAGACCTGGGCAGCTTGATGATAAAAAAGAAGCCAGACTTTGATTCCCGAAATTATGGGTTCTCCAAACTATTGCCTTTAATCAAAAGCATCAAACGTTTTGAGGTAGATGAAAGAGAAAGCGGAAAAGGCAATGCCAAACATATTTACATCAGGAAACTTGCACAAACTGCGTCCTCATCTGCCAGTCCAAACCAGAAAAAGATGCGTAAAACTACAAAGCAGAAGAGTGGCAGACAAACTGGTTAATGCATTAATCAGGAGCCTAAAATCTCGTCAACCATTCCAAGCTCTTTTGCTTCAGCTGCAATCATCCAGTAATCACGGTCGGAAGCTTTTTCCACCCATTCGTAAGTTTGCCCGGAATGACGGGCAATGATGTCATACAATTCCTTTTTGATTTTCATCATTTCCCTAAGGTTGATCTCCATATCTGCAGCCACTCCCTGTGCACCGCCTGAGGGTTGATGCAGCATTACCCTCGAATGCTTCAACGCTGACCTTTTCCCTTTTGCGCCCGCACAAAGTAAAACGGATGCCATGGACGCAGCCATCCCTGTACAGATAGTTGCCACATCGGGTGTAATGTATTGCATGGTATCGTAGATGCCCAGGCCCGGATATACTGAACCGCCGGGAGAGTTGATGTAAATATGTATATCACGCTTCTCATCCACAGACTGCAGGAACAGCAGCTGCGCTTGTATGATATTGGCAATCTGATCGTCTACCGCCTGACCGAGAAAAATGATGCGGTCCATCATGAGCCGCGAAAACACATCCAGCTGGGTAACGTTCAACTGCCTTTCTTCCATGATATGTGGTGTCATAGCACTTGGAAAATTGCTGCTGTTAATTCGGGCCATATAGCGGTCTACAGATAACCCATTGACATGGCGGTGCCCCGCCGCATATTTGCGGAATTCATTTCTAATGTTCATACAATGTATTTTAAGGATTATTTAAACAGGCGTAATATTTTAGCTGCAAATGTGTGTGGCCGGGTATCGTTAAACAATTGCTGATGCACAGCATCAATCTCGGCTTTTAATCTCTTCCGCCCATATTGCTGGATCAGCGCATGGGCCTGTTGTTGCTGGACTACCTTCTCTCGCAGGTCATCGTCCAGGATCAACCGGACTTCGAACAAAAAATCCTCCGCCCCAGGCACCAGCCGAAATAAATGATCGTCTATAGCTTTGATCTCATTCAAGGAAGTCCTCATAGCTTAGTGATTTTTGTTTAACATGATCCCGGACTTTCTCCAGGCATTTGTATTTCTGAACAGTGGCAGAGCGGATACTGGTGTAACCAAACAGATTCGCCAGTTGCTGAACCGGCAATTTATCGTAATAAAATGCCTTAAGTATTTCCATGCACTTTTGCCCTGAGGTTTCCAGATAATGCATCAGCTTTTCGGTCACAAAATTTGGTTGCCTGTCTTCATTTAAAATCTTAGGATCAATCTCCTCAAGCGGTACGTTTATACTGCTGCTCCGATATTTTTGCAGCCAGAGGTGTTTGGCAATTCCAAACAAATAAGCATTGTCGTTCCGGGCTATGGCCGTCGCATCTTTACCAGCTACTGCCCGTTCATAGTAAATGATCAGCGCATCCTGAAAAACGTCTTTAGCCTCTTCAAAAGATCCACCCATCCTGCTCACATATCTCGACAAGACCGGAAAACCTTTTTTATAAAGTGCAGTAAAAAGTGTTTCACGTGTTATTGCTGTATTTCCGGAAATCATAATTGCTTCCATAAACTGTTGTTTAATAACAAGTGTAAATTATTCGGTAAATATCACCTATAAATTTAAAGATTCTTTCTTTTTAACCATCACACTCACCCGGTAAACCAAAAATATACAAACTACAATCACTACAGAGACAACAATTCCCAGGGTATCATAATGGCGCAACGGGCTGGTCTTTGTTTCCTGTGTTACAATCAATCCTGCGCACAAGGCAGCGATACCACCCGCCATTTGTTGTAAAGAAGCGTTCACACTCATAAAGGCACCCCTGTCTTTGAGATCAGGAATGCTCATCGTAAGTGTTGTAGCCGGGATCATTCTGCTCATCACCCCCATAAACAATACCATATTGATGACCACCACCTGCCATAACGGAACCGGTGTAAGGTTGGTATAGATCAGGATCAGGATGATCGCAAGTATTGATCCTCCTGTAAATACCATGAACTTATCCACTTTATCACTCAATTTACCAATCATGGGCATGATCACTATGGAAGCCAGCCCGGTAAACATAAATACCAAAGGCAATTCCTGCTGGGTAATGTTGATGTTATTGATCAGATAAGCGCTCCCAAAAGGCATCAGCATAAAGCCACCTACACTTAAAAAGGCCGTTGCTATAAATCCCGTTTGATAGGAGCGGTTGGAAACCGCATGCCATAAATGCAGAAAGGGGCTCTTATCTGATTGCACCGCAAGATGCTTATTGATCGGGTTAACCTTAAGCAAAATGACTATAGCGATGATCACCGCTAAGATCACAATCATTAAAAAGGCGGAATGCCAGCCCCAGATATTTGCGAGGTAAAGACCAATCGGAATGCCCAGCACCTGACTTGCCGCAAATGCCATCTGTACAAAACCCATTACCCGCCCACGCTGGTGAACCGCAAAGAGGTCTGTGATTATCGTCATGGAAATGGCCCCAATCACTCCACCAAATAATCCGGTGATAATTCTCGCTCCGAGCAGCATTTCATAGGTGGTGGATAGCGCACAAGATAAGGTGCCGACAATGAAACCAGCGTAAAAGAACAAAAGCAGCTTTTTACGGTCAAACTTGTCAGCAAAACCAGCCGCCAGAATACCCGAGGCACCGGCACTAAAAGCATAAGAAGAAACAACAAGTCCAAAACCTTTAGGACTTATTGACAATGCCTTAATTAAATAATCACCAAGTGGCGCCAGTACCATAAAATCGAGTACTATGGTAAACTGCAATAAAGCGAGTAAAGCAATGATCAGGATCTGGTAGGAGCTGAAAGGTTCGGCGCTGTCTTTTATACGTGGTTGTTCCATGGTTAATGACGAGGTGTCAGTGGATTTATCTTTTAAAATCATTTGGTTTTCCCTAGGTGAGCACTTCACAATGATAACCACTTTTAGTTATCAGGTTGATGACTTCTTCATGTTTTAATTCAGGGGATACGATCCGTAATACGCAATCTATATCCTGCAGATCCACTGTCCATTGATCGATCTGATATTCGTCCATAACTTTACCTATATACCGCTTATCTCCTTCAGTTCGAATATCAGTTTTAAAAAGGAGGATATGTTCAATATTAATGTTCATCATTCTAAAGTTTAACGTTACGTCTGCTGCAAACTATTTTCTAAGTGCTTTAAGTACCAGATCAAATGTCCTCCAAAGTATTTCATCGGTTAAAACAAAGCGCTTTCCAGCCAGGCTTTGTCCTTCATTATGAAATCTGATGAGATTGTATAGCGGAGCAAAGGCTACACTCCAATACGTCTCGAAAGGCATGTCTTCAATCTCCCCTCTTTCAATGGAGTTGTGTACAAATTTTCCAAGGGGCTCCTTAAAGTGCTTGCTAAAAACATCGAGAATCTTTGGTTGATAGGTTGATGTGCGCAATTGTTCAATCATCTGTGCGGATAAAGGATTTTCAAACAGGCATTTTGCCCGGTTCTTCCATTGTTGCCTCAATCCTTCTTCAAATGAACACTCGGGATCAAAATCTTCCAGCATGATCGTGCTCATGCGTTCGACTTCTTCTATACCTACTTTCAGGATCAGGTCATCTTTATCCTGATAATAAATATAAAGCGTCGCTACGGAAACCTTGCAGGATTTGGCCAGCTTGTTCATCGTAAAACCTTCAAAGCCAACATCAACCAGAAGTTCTATCGCTTTTTGCTTTACCAATTCTACCTTATTTATGTCTCTGGCACGCATATCATTCTATATTGCGTAGCAAATATAAATGAATATTCATTCATTTATAAATTTATTTGCATTCTCCCTCTTTACAGTCTTTTCTGAGTTGTCTACGGAGGACAAGAGACCGGATAGCCAGCAACAGTTTCTTAAAGCAATAAAGCAGAATTAGTTAAGCCTGGAATTCGACCCAGTTGCCATCTTCTTTGATCAAAGCGATCAAATCATCCAGTGCCCCTGAGGCATTCACATTCTTCTTCACTACTTCTTTTCCTCGGTACAATGTGATTTTATCCGGCCCCGTACCTACATAGCCGTAATCCGCATCGGCCATTTCCCCAGGTCCGTTTACGATACAACCCATAATGCCAATTTTGATCCCTTTTAAATGATGAGTACGGGACCGGATCAGTTGCGTGGTTTCCTGCAGATCAAATAGAGTGCGCCCACAGCTTGGGCATGAGATGTACTCTGTTTTAGAGATTCTGGTTCTGGTGGCCTGTAGAATACCAAAGCTGGTAGAATTTATCGATGACAGGCCGATTGGATCTTTTGTGCTGATCCAGATACCGTCGCCGAAGCCATCAGTAAGCAATGCACCTAAATCGGTTGCTGCATACAAGGTCAGGTCATCCGCACTGATCGCCTCATATGTCCTTTTTATGATAACGGGAATCTGAACATTGTCATTCGCCAAAGCAACGAAGAATCCGCGTTGTGCCGCCATGCCATGAATGGCGCTGGTTTCCAATACGATGATCACATTCTCCTGTAAAACAGAAAAATCTACCACCTCATCGGTACTGATTTTAACCAGGTTCAAGTGTTCATCCCTAAGGTCAGTGCGCTGGTATTCCTGATAACTAAATATCG
>CBFGNP010000311.1:0-5720 GCA_965650095.1 uncultured Pedobacter sp.
CTACGGTACGGAAAGCGTACCAAAGGTTGATAAGATCTTCGGACCAGGTAACCGCTATGTAACCCAGGCCAAACAGCTGGTACAGTCGACAGCAGGCACCGCAATCGATATGCCCGCTGGCCCTTCCGAGGTTTTAGTGCTCGCAGATGAGACTGCCAATTCGTCATACATCGCTTCAGACCTACTTGCACAAGCGGAGCATGGTATTGATAGTCAGACTATTTTGGTTGCTACCTCAAGTAAAATTATAGAAGATGCACTCCACGAGATGCAACTGCAATTGGCCGCATTACCGAGACAAGATATAGCAGCCAGGGCCATAGCAAACTCTTACGCCGTGTTGGTAGACACGCCGCAAGAAGGGATAGAATTCAGCAATGCATATGCGCCGGAACACCTGATCCTTTCCACAGAACGCTTTGAGCAGCTTATTCCGTTGATCAGCAATGCCGGCTCTGTTTTCCTTGGGAATTTAACTCCTGAGAGTGCTGGCGACTACGCATCGGGAACCAACCATACCCTGCCGACCAGTGGTTTCGCAAAAGCGTATTCGGGTGTATCAATGGATTCATTTGTAAAAAAAATCACCTTTCAGCACATTACTGCCAGAGGGTTACGAAACATCGGAAACACCGTAGAGGTACTAGCTGAAGCAGAAGGCCTGGACGCACATAAGAATGCAGTAAGCATTCGCTTAAAATCGATAAGTTGAAATAGCAGGTCGCCCTCTGCTGGAGGAAGCCGGACTGCTCCGGTAACTGACCGCTTTAAAAATTGACATTGAAAATGGATATCAATAAATTACAAAGAGAAAATATAAAAAATCTTCGCCCATACTCGACAGCCAGGGACGAATATAAAGGTCAGGCCAGCATATTTCTGGATGCCAACGAGAACAGTTATGGCTCGCCGCTTACATTGACGACTGCGAAAGGCAAAAACTACAATCGCTATCCTGATCCACTGCAGCTGGACCTGAAAGATGCCATCAGCAAGATCAAAGGTGTGCCCATTGAAAATACGTTTCTTGGAAACGGCAGCGATGAAGCCATTGACCTTTTGTTCCGCGCCTTTTGTGAACCCGGACAGGATAATGTCATCATCCTTCCTCCAACGTATGGAATGTATGAGGTATCGGCCAGCATCAACAATGTTGAGGTGCGTAAGGTAAACCTGCTTCCAAACTTTCAGCTGGACCTGGATGGTATTGCCGAAGCTATTGATGAAAATACCAAGCTGATCTTCATCTGCTCACCAAATAATCCTACCGGAAATTCAATTGTGCGCACAGATATTGAAACCGTGCTCGCCAACTTTAACGGCCTTGTGATTATCGATGAGGCTTACATCAATTACGCAAAACAACGCACTTTTATAAAAGAGCTAACGGAATATCCGAATCTGGTGGTTCTGCAGACGTTCTCAAAGGCATGGGGACTTGCAGCGCTTCGCCTGGGGATGGCCTTTGCTGCCAGACCAGTAATTGATGTCCTGAATAAAGTAAAACCTCCCTATAACATTAACCAGGCCACACAGGACATTGCTTTAAATGCCTTGCAGAATATAGACCAGGTTAACGAGTGGATAAAAATTACTGTTGCGGAAAGAGAAAGCCTGAGTAATGAGCTGGCGGCACTACCACTGGTTAAAAAGGTATATCCTTCAGACGCGAATTTTATACTAATTGAGGTGGAAAATGCGTTGGATACCTATAACTTACTAGTAGATGAAGGCATAATTATCAGAGATCGCTCTAAGGTTACGTTATGCGAAGGATGTCTGCGGATTACCATAGGAACTTCAGAAGAAAATAAAACCCTGTTAGAGACACTTAAACGTAGTCAGAACATCCAGTAAACCAACCTAAATCATGAAGAAAGTATTATTTATAGACAGAGACGGAACCCTGATCACCGAACCTGAAGATGAACAGGTCGACTCCTTTGCCAAGCTTGAGTTTTACCCAAAAGCATTATTTTACCTGGCAAAAATTGCAAGGGAACTGGATTTTGACCTGGTGATGGTAACCAACCAGGATGGCCTTGGAACAGACTCGCACCCGGAAGAGAATTTCTGGCCGGTACACAATTTTATCCTGAAAACTTTTGCCAGTGAAGGGGTGGAATTTAATGAAGTGATCATTGACAAGACCTTTGCACATGAAAACGCCCCTACCCGTAAACCCAATACAGGTCTGCTGCAGCATTTTTTGATGGAAGGCTATGACCTGGCGAACTCTTTTGTGATCGGGGACCGCATCAACGATGTGATCCTGGCAAAGAATCTGGGAGCAAAAGCCATCTGGCTGCGTAACAACGATCTGCTGGGTGCCAATGAAGTATTGGAAAAAGCGGATACACTTAGCAGTACCATCGCCCTGCAAACACAGGATTGGGTAGACATCTATACCTTCTTAAGAGCCGGAAGCCGGGTAGTTGCACACGAACGCAATACCAACGAAACTAAGATCAGCATCAGCATTGACCTGGACGGAACGGGCAAGGCAGAGATTCATACCGGGCTTAATTTTTTTGACCATATGCTTGACCAGATTGCGCGTCATGGCAGTATAGACCTGAAGATTAAAACGGATGGCGACCTGCACATTGATGAACATCATACCATTGAGGATACCGGAATTGCCCTGGGGGAAGCCTTTGCAAAGGCCATTGGCAATAAGCTGGGTCTGGAACGTTACGGCTTCTGCCTGCCCATGGATGATTGCCTTGCACAGGCGGCCATCGATTTCGGCGGCCGGGCCTGGATTGTCTGGGATGCAGACTTTAAACGTGAAAAAGTCGGCGATGTGCCTACCGAGATGTTTTACCACTTCTTTAAATCGTTTAGCGACGCTGCAAAATGCAATTTAAACATTAAGGCTGAGGGGGATAATGAACACCATAAAATTGAAGCAATATTTAAGGCCTTCGCCAAAGCAATAAAAATGGCGATTAAACGCGACCCGGATAAGCTGGTCTTACCGAGTACTAAAGGAATATTATAAGGACAGAGAACCGGGATAAAGACAAGGGAAAAGGGATCAAATCTGACCTTTTATCTTATTCTTTATTCCTTTATCAAAAAGACAATGATTGGAATTGTAAATTACGGTGCAGGCAATATCTTTTCACTGACATCGGCATTGGAAAGATTAAATATCCCTTTTGGCATGGTTAACACCGAAGCCGAACTGGATAACTATACCCACATCATTATTCCAGGTGTAGGCCACGCCGGCACAGCCATGAGCAAACTCGAACAAACTGGTCTGGTAGCGCCTTTAAAAGCACTTAAAAAGCCGGTGCTTGGCATATGTGTAGGCATGCAGTTGCTAACCGAACACTCTGAAGAAGGTGATGCCTCTCTAATGGGCATAGTCCCTGTAAAAACCAGGTTATTCGATAAGGATCAAGGGATTAAAATCCCACACATGGGTTGGAACAACATCGACCATAAAAACAATTTGTTATTTGAAGGTGTTAAAAGTGGAACACAATTTTATTTCGTGCATTCGTACTTTATTGAATATAACGCTACTTTTGACATCGCGACTGCAAACTATGGAATGCCATTTTCTGCAGCCGTACAAAAAGATAACTTCTACGGCGTACAGTTCCACCCAGAGAAATCTGGTATCGCCGGAGAGCGTCTATTAAAGAATTTTTCAAACTTAAAACAGTAAAATGTACATTATCCCTGCAATTGATATTTTAGATGGAAAGGTTGTCCGCCTTACAGAGGGCGATTATAACCAGAAAACGGTATACGATGTTTCCATCGCTGAAATGATAGAGACCTACCGGTCTAATGGTACAGAGTTTATACACATCATTGATTTAAATGGTGCCAAAGGAGATTTCAGCAACCAAAAGGAACTGTTTGAAGTCATCAAAAAAACCGATATGCGGGTTCAGTATGGCGGAGGGATCCGTACCATCAAACAGGTTACCGATTTACTGGACGCGGGGATCCACCGGGTAATTGTTGGTACTCAAGCGATTACCAATCCTGATTTTTTACAGGAGCTGAGCACTGAGGTTGGCAAAAAATACGATTATGCAAACCGGATCGTCATCGCGATTGATGTACTTGACGAAGTCATAAAATACTCCGGATGGATGGAAAGCTCGCCGATAAAACTAATGGATTACGTTGACAAATGTTTACAGCTTGGCTTTTTCCGTTTCCTGTGTACCGACATCAATAAAGATGGTAAGCTTGGTGGTGCAGCGATGGATTTATATAGAAAACTGCTGGATCATTCTCCATTTATTAAACTGATTGCTTCTGGTGGGGTAAGCTCAATGAGCGATATTGAAGAACTCGCTACATTGGACATCCGCTCTGTTGTGGTAGGTAAAGCTATTTACGAGAACAGAATTACCATTGAAGAGATTAAAGACTGGAATTTAAAGCAAATGACTTCTCTCTAAAACATGCTTAGTAAACGTATTATCCCTTGCCTGGATGTTAAAGATGGGCGTACTGTTAAAGGCGTAAATTTTGTGGACCTGAAGGATGCCGGCGACCCGGTGGAACTGGCCTGGCAATACGCACAGCAGGGAGCAGATGAGCTGGTCTTTCTGGACATCACCGCTACGCATGAACGAAGAGGGACAACCATTGAAATGGTAAAATCTGTTGCCAGACAATTGAATATCCCCTTTACCATTGGGGGAGGCATTACCTCTGTTGCAGATGCTGAAGCATTGTTAAATGCTGGTGCCGACAAGATCAGCATCAATTCCGCAGCAGTCAGGAACCCTCAATTGATTGAAGATCTGGCAAAAGCTTTTGGCGTACAGTTTGTCGTCCTTGCTGTGGATACCAAATTAGTCGACGGCCACAATATGGTCCATTTGAACGGTGGCAGGTTAATTACCGAACTGGAAACAGAAAACTGGATTTTAAAGGCGGTCGATTTAGGGGCCGGAGAGATCCTGCTGACCTCCATGGACCACGACGGCACTAAAAATGGGTTCGACTGCCTGCTGCTGGATAAGGTTGCACGTTCAGTCAATATTCCTGTTATTGCTTCTGGCGGCGCAGGTAAAGTGGAGCATTTTACGGAAGTATTTTTGCAAACAGAAGTAGATGCAGCATTGGCGGCATCGGTTTTTCACTTTGGTGAGATCCCTATTCCCCTTTTAAAAGAAGAATTAAAAAAACACAACATACCGGTAAGGTTATGAAGATAGATTTCGAAAAAACACAGGGTTTAGTACCTGTAATTATACAGAATGAACAAACCCTGGAGGTTTTAATGCTGGGCTATATGAATCAGGAAGCCTGGAATAAAACACAGGCAGAAGGTAAAGTGACCTTCTTCTCGCGCAGTAAGAACCGCCTTTGGACAAAAGGTGAAGAGAGCGGTAACTTCCTTTTTGTAAAGGAAACGCATATCGACTGCGATAAGGATACCATCTTAATTAAGGCTACGCCAGTTGGTCCAACCTGCCATACCGGATCACGCAGCTGCTTTAAAACCAATTACAATCAGAACTTTATTTTTGAACTGGAACATATCATTAAAGATCGTTACGAAAACCCGGCTGAGGAATCTTACGTGAATAAACTGCGGGCAAAAGGCTTAAACAAAATTGCGCAAAAGGTTGGCGAAGAAGGCGTGGAAACGGTCATTGCTGCGCTCAATGAAACCGATGCTGATTTTGTAAATGAAAGTTCAGACCTGTTATTTCACCTGCTGGTATTGCTTAGGG
>CBFGNP010000312.1:0-5713 GCA_965650095.1 uncultured Pedobacter sp.
TGCAGCTTCCTAAAATTAACATCCCTAAAAAGTATATCAAGACCGGAGCGTGGATATTGGGGATATTTCTTCTTTTGCTCATTATCGTTGGTGTCGTAGCCTACAATAAAAGAGAAGCCCTTTTAGAAAAAATAATGGTTAAAGCGATAGCCAAGGCAGATAAAGATTATGGGTTGGAGGTGAAAATCAGCGAATACGGATTTAGTGGCCTCAGCACCGTTCACATGCAGCAAATTTCAGTTGTTCCGAAAGACCGGGACACACTTACGACCATAAACGACATGACCATCGGTGTGAAGCTCCTGCCTTTGATTTTTGGCAATGTTAAGCTCTCTGAAATCGATTTAAAAGTCGGCAAGCTCAACATCGTTTTCAAAGACTCCTTAAGTAACCTGGATTTTCTGCTGAAAAGGAAAAAGAAAAACGATACCGAACAAAAAGCCAAAGTTGATCTGTCAGACCTGGCCCACGACCTCTTGAATCAGGTTTTATATAAAATTCCAGACAATATGGAGATCCGGGATTTTTTAATCCAGGTCAATGACAATGATACGGCTAAACTCAGTTTTCTGACCACCACCGCGACCATAAATGATGGTGATCTGAACTCAAGGATCCTGGTGAACGAAACAGAATCAACCTGGCACATCAACGGGATGGTAAAACCAGGAAAGAAGCAACTGGATCTGATGCTTTTTGCAGACAACAAGAAGGTTGAACTCCCTTATCTGGATCATAAATTACATGCTAAATTTAGCTTTGATACGGTAAGAACAGAAATGAAAAATGCCGCTTACAGTGGCGATGATTTTAAAATATCGGGCTCTTGGTCGGTAAAAAACCTAGTCATTAACCATCCGAAAATCGCGGCAAATGACATTGTTGTGCAGGACGCCAAAATTGATGCAGATATGCTTATCGGCAAAAATTTTATTGCTCTGGACAGTTCATCAACAGTTTTTCTGAAAAAAGCTTCCATTCATCCCTATGTGAAATACACCCTTTCCCCAAACAAGATATACGAGGTAAAACTCCATGCCCCCGAGCAGGATGCACAGGAAGTATTAAGCGCTTTTCCACAGGGGCTGTTTGAATCTCTTGATGGCATGCGGGTTAGTGGTAAGATCAGGTACGACCTGAATTTTTACCTGGACAGCTCCCTGCCAGATAGTGTAAAATTTTATTCGGCGCTAACCCCGCTCCATTTTAAGATCCTGAAATGGGGAAAAACTGATCTGCAAAAGGTGAACAGGCCCTTTGTTTATACCCCATATGAACGCGGTAAGCCCATGCGGAATATCATAATCGGCCCCGCCAATCCAGATTATACCCCCCTGTCTGAGGTATCCAGCAACTTCAAAAATGCCATACTTACCTCAGAAGATCCTTCATTCTTTACCCACAAAGGTTTTGTACAGGAGTCCATCCGTAAATCGATAGCAGTCAACTTTAAAGCCAACAAATTTGTCAGGGGCGGAAGTACCATTTCCATGCAACTCGTTAAAAATGTCTTTTTAAGCCGGCAGAAAACACTGTCCCGCAAGGCCGAAGAAATCCTTATTGTCTGGCTGATAGAGAACAATAACCTGGTCAGCAAGAACCGTTTACTGGAAGTCTATTTCAACATCATTGAAATGGGGCAGAACATCTATGGAATTGGCGAAGCAACAAGATATTATTTCGGTAAAAAACCCTCAGACCTGAATATCGGAGAAGGCATTTTCCTCGCGAACATTGTACCAAGGCCTAAAATAGCTTTGTATAAGTTTAAAGACGATGGAACCCTTAAAGACTACCTTCATCCTTATTTTAAATTCATTGGAAAGATCATGGCTGGCAGAGGCCTGACACCTGTAGATAGCAATGGATACGGCTTTTACAATGTGCAGCTGCGCGAGGGCTTAAGGAAATACCTGCTGCCGGACTCTGCCAAAGTGGATACAAATGCCTTTGATAACGATGACCCGCTGCCAGCTATCGAGACGCAGGATGCTTCTAAAAACTTATTCGATCGCCTATTTGGCCGGAAAAAGAAAGACACCATTGCCGCGCCGATCATAAAGACAGACACCATCAAAACTAAAAAAGAATTAAGACAGGAGCGGCGGGAACAACGAAAAAAAGAAAAAGAACTGGAAAAAGCAAAACAGCTCTAACAACATGACCACATGAACAAGATCCAGATAGAAGACAAAACGTTTGAAATTCTGTTAGAGAACGATAACATCAGCAAACGCACCCGGCTAATCGGCATCCAGATCAATGTGGATTATGAAAAGCGCTGCCCTGTGTTTATTGGTGTTTTAAATGGCAGTTTTCTATTCATGGCCGACCTGCTGCGCGAGATTGAAATTCCATGTGAAATCGGATTTATAAGGGTTTCCTCTTATAATGGTGCAGAGAGCACTGGGGATATAAAAGAAGCGTTCGGGTTGCCCGAGCACCTGCACAACCGGGATGTCATCATTGTGGAGGACATTGTTGATTCAGGACTAACCCTTAATTATGTGCTGACTGAAGTGCATAAACAGGTCCCGGCCTCAGTTACGGTTTGTACCTTATTGTTCAAGCCAACAGCCTTAAAAAGTCCTATTGATGAGCTTGAATATGTGGGCTTCGAGATTGCCAACGACTTTGTTGTCGGGTATGGTCTGGATTACAATGGCCTCGGCAGAAACCTGAAGGATATTTACCGCGAAAAAACTGTTCCTAAGCCTTTACCTTAAATGTAATTTTTTTTTCACAATTTTGTGAAAAATATACAATCTATATCAATGACCATACACAAAGAAGGTTACACCACCATCGCATTATCCGTACTTTTCATCTTTATTCTGAATGCTTTTATTGATTATCGGTATGCAGATATAACCTGGTTGAGGTGGCTGATCTACATTTTCTCGTTTGCACTGTTTATTATTGTTTTACAGTTCTTCAGAAATCCTTCCCGCCTGTTTACAAACGGAGATAATCTGGTCATTTGCCCGGCAGACGGAAAAGTAGTGGTCATAGAGGAAACGGAAGAAGGGGAATATTTTAAAGATAAAAGGCTACAGGTATCCATATTCATGTCGCCCGTAAACGTGCACATCAACCGAAACCCGATTTCCGGCGTGGTTAAATTCTTTAAATATCATCCCGGTAAATATTTAGCCGCATGGAACCCTAAATCTTCGACGGAAAACGAAAGAACAACGGTAGTAGTAGAACATAAAAATGGCACGCCTGTGTTGTTCAGACAGATTGCAGGCGCTCTGGCAAGAAGGATTGTATGGTATGTAAAAGAAGGTGATCAGGTGGAACAGGCAAAAGAGTTTGGCTTTATTAAGTTCGGCTCCAGGGTTGATATTTTCCTGCCTTTGGGCACCAAAGTAAACCTGGAACTTAACCAGGTTGTAAAAGGAGGGATTACGGTACTGGCAGAGCTTTCCTAAACTGCGACAAAGATGCTATAAAAAAGGCCCGGAAAATTAAAATCCGGGCCTTTTTGCTTATGTAAATTTTTACCGCCGAACCTCGTCCACGATAGACCTTTGCGTTGGATAAGCGAAGCCGGACCGGTATTGCTTAACGATCTCCATCAGTTTAAAATTAATTTCTTCCTTTACCTTTACATATTTGTCGTGCTCCATATCCTTTACCAGGTAAACCACCTGGATATTTAAGGCAGAGTCGCCAAAATTATCAAAGGTAGCATAACCATCCTTTGTATCGGGATGTTCCGTCAGAAAGGCCCCAATTGCGTCAAGAATGCTTTTAATATCCGCTGGATCCGTTTCATAAACAATCCCTATAAAGAAGTTCACCCTTCTGTAGTTCCGTAAGGTCACATTCTCTAATACTCCGTCAATCATCGCCCTGTTGGGAATAACAATAGTGGTTTTATCCGGGCTGATCAGCCAGGTACTTCTAAAGCCGACCTTCTCGATTGTCCCCTCTATCCCGTCTACCTTGACGACATCACCAACGGTAAAAGGTTTGTCCAGGAATATGGTAAACGATCCGATCAGGTTCTCCAGGCTTTCCTTGGCCGCCAATGCAATCGCAATACCACCAATTCCCAAGCCGGTGATCAGGGTAAGCACGTTGATCTCGAAAACAAAGCCCAGCAACACAAAAAAACCCATAAAACAGATGAGTGTTTTGGTCAGTTCCTTTAAAAACGGCACCAACTGCTCATCCGTCCGGCTATTTGTCAGGGCAGCCTTGTGTTTCAATACAAACGCGATGAAATCAATAATTCTCAATATGATCCAGAAAACAGACAGAATAATGAGGAAGAGGAAAATTTTATCCAGGCAATCGCCGATGGTGATCCCCATCTTGGTTTTAGACCTGTGCCAAAGTACGATATTTAGCGGATGGCTCAAATTATTGACAGCAATATATAGGGTAAAAAAAGAGATAAAAGATTCTATCGGCCTGATTAGTAAGGCGACAAACGTCTCTCCTTTTACTGCCTCGGCGAACCTTCTAAAAACTTTAAACAGACCAAGGCTGAGCGCCCTGGACACCAATCTTTTAAACAACAAACCAAGTAAAATAACCGCTACAAAAACGCCATATTGCCTGATGGTGTTTCCCCAGAAAACCTGTTCAAAAAATTGATTGTCCATATGATTGCTAAACTAATTGTTTTAGTGCAATTTCAAACGCAGTTTTAGAAAGATGCCTGCGTTCGGCAGATTCTTCATGCAGTGCTTTCATTGCTTTATAAATTACCTGTGATGCATCTGTAAATATGGCATCATCACTCATTTCTATATTCCTTTGCATCAGATAAGCAAAGACCCTCGCCATGCCGCAGTTCGAGATGAAATCAGGAATTACAGCTACGTGATCATCAACGTGCTCCATGATGCTTCCAAAGAAGATTTCCTTATCAGCAAAGGGAACGTTTGCACCGCAGGCAATCACCTCAAGTCCTCCGGCTATCAACTGATCCACCTCTGCCTGCTGAACAAGCCTTGAAGCCGCCGCAGGCACAAAGATCTCTGCCCCTACATTCCAGATCTGTTTACTGGCGGCTTCGAAGGAAATAAGATCCGGCGAAACAAGCGTATTTCCTGTCCTGTTGTTGAACAGCTGAATGATCTCCTCCTTAGTAAACCCTTCCTCCCTGATCAATCCGCCAACGCGGTCAATAATACCGACGATTTTTACACCATTTTGCGCAAGGTAATATCCCGCAGCGGCGGCTACATTACCCCACCCCTGAATAACAGCTCTTTTGCCCGATAATTCGCCGCCCCAGATGCCATAAAAATGAGCAATTGATTCTGCCACACCATATCCGGTGATCATGTCGGCCACCTTATACTTTCTTTTGATATCAGGAGTGTAGTTCAAATCTTCCAGAACTTTGGACACGCCATAGCGTAACTGACCAATCTGATGGATACGCTCATTCTCCCTTGCCTGATAATGTCCGCTGATCACGCCTTCCTGCGGATGCCACAACCCATAATTCTCTGTGATAGGGATCACTTCATGGATCTCGTCGATATTTAAATCTCCGCCGGTACCATAATAGTTCTTTAACAAGGGCATTACAGCTTTGTACCAGCGCTCCAGCACTTCTTTCTTTCTTGGATCAGCAGGGTCAAAGTTTATACCGGATTTGGCACCACCTATCGGCGGACCGGATACCGTAAACTTTACCTCCATTGTTTTTGCTAAAGACTCAACCTCCCTTTTATCCAAACCTTTCCGC
>CBFGNP010000313.1:0-5696 GCA_965650095.1 uncultured Pedobacter sp.
ATCAGCGGCTATTTATGGGGCCAGGGGTGCATGGGGTGTGATCCTGTTAACTTCTAAAAAAGGGAAGGCAGGAGCCATGCGCGTTTCTTATAACAATAACTTCGCTTGGTCTTCGCCTATGAACACGCCTAAAATTGCTGATGGGGCTGATGGTGCGGAATACATGCTTAAACAATATAGGAGAACGGCACCTAACACGGCTAGTTTTAACATATTGGGTGCGTATTATGACGACTTGAGTATCGATCGAATGCGGCAATGGAAAAAGTTGTATGGCGATATGGACTTAGGCAATGAAATGGTTGAGGGGCGTGACTTTGAGCGTCGTGCTGGTCAGCCTTATTATTATCGTGCCTGGGATGCGAATGATGTATTTCTAAATTCATCGACTCCGCAAATGAAGCATAACCTGTCAATTTCAGGAGGCAATGATAAAACAACCTATTATGGAAGCTTTGGTGTGCTCGATCAAAAAGGCTTAGTTAAGGTTACGCCCGAAAAAGACAGCTATACCCGCTTTAACGGAACCATGAGGGTCGAATCAAAAATTAACGATTGGTTTACCGCCCGGGGATCATTAATGCATGCGGTATCAGATAAGCTAACACCTAACTTCAGATTGGCAAATGCCGCGAATGGAGCCAATGAGTATTGGTTTAATATTTATCGTTATCCGGAAACTTATCCCTACGGAACATTTAATGGATTGCCGTTAAAAAACACGCTTAATGAGTTGCAGCAAGCACATATGAATACAGATGCAGGCGATCAGAGTCGGTTACAAGTTGGCTCAACAGTAACTTTTCTTGAAGGATGGACAGCAGATCTAGATTATACCTATGCAGCGACTAATTCACATTCAAATGTGGCGGCGACACCTATTTCAGGTATAAACAGCTGGGTAGATCCTACGTTAACCATTGTTCTGCCTAATTATTTTCCGGCAGAAGATTATGTGATTGTAAATTCTGCATGGAACAGAAGAAACGTAGGAAAAGCATATACGACCTATCATAAAAAGATAAAAGATCATAGCTTTAAGCTAATGGCTGGTAGTGATATTGAATATTATAAAAATGATTTTCAATATTCCAAAGCAATAGGACTGATGCTTCCTGAAAAACCGACCTTAAATTTAACTACCGGCGCACAATTTGCCAATGGCTACCCTTCACATTGGTCGACCTTCGGATTTTTTGGCCGCCTGAATTATTCATTTAAAGATAAATATCTTTTTGAAGCCAACTTAAGAAAAGATGGGTCCTCAAATTTTCCTACAAATCAACGTTGGGGTACTTTCCCATCCGTATCTGCAGGATATATTGTGTCTAATGAAAAGTTCATGGATTGGTTTAAAGAAAAATCATCATTGTCCTTCCTGAAGTTGAGGGCCTCCTGGGGATCGCTTGGTAACAATAATGTAGGAAGCAATTCATATATCCGTACAATGGATGCCTCTTCCTCAAATTGGTGGATTGATGGTAAAAACCCGACTGCGGTCGGTGTGTTCGGGAACATTTCTGAATCATTGACATGGGAAACTGTTCAGACATTGGACCTCGGGGTAAATGCCAGGTTCTTTAAAAATGCATTAGACATTGAGTTTGGCGTTTATACCCGTGCTACAAAAGACATGGTTACTTCGGGTGTAGAATTGCCTGCTTCTCTAGGATCAGCGCCTTCTAAACGTAATTTCGGAGAAATGCAGACAAAGGGTTGGGAGTTAGCCATATCCTACAATAAGCAATTTTCTAATGGAATGGGCTTTAATGTAAGCGGAAACCTTTCTGATCAGACAGGCAAGGTCACTAAGTTTGCGAACACAGAAGTAAATATCATGCCTGGAGGTAATGATGTTCCAAATTATGAAGGTAAAACTATCGGTGAAATTTGGGGCTACCACTCAGACAGGCTCTTCACAGGGGCTGATTTTAATGGCAACAATGGTGCAGCGAATCCAACCTGGATTTATGGCGCTAATGTTCCAAATCAGGATGCGCTCAATACCAGTTCTTCTTTCCATTATGGCCCTGGAGATGTTAAATATTTAGATCTCAATGGGGATGGTATAGTGGATTTTGGCGAAGGAACAAATTTAAACCATGGGGATATGCGCGTGATTGGAAATACCACCCCACGCTATATATATGGATTAAAATTTGGATTTAACTATAAAGGGTTTGACCTGAGTGGCTTTTTTCAAGGCGTAGGCAAAAGAGATTATTGGGGAACAGGATCACTCTTTATCCCTGGCTATACACAAGGAGAAGCGGTGTACCAAAACCAGATGGATTATTGGACTCCTGAAAAACCGAATGCATTTTTCCCCGCACCATCAAATCCCGGAGCAAACAATCATAATGCAAACTGGCAGCCCCAAACACGTTACCTGTTGAACATGGCCTATTTAAGAATGAAGAATATAACTGTCGGATATGCATTTCCTAAGCAATGGGTGCAAAAGGTTCGAATCAATAATCTCAGGGTATTTGCAAGTGGCGAGAACCTGTTCACTGTTGATAAATTGAATATGAGTATCGATCCAGAAATTCAACAAAACTCTGTTGAAGGATTTACAGATGCTAAAAGTTACGGCAGAACGTATCCATATTTCAGAACCTTGTCTTTTGGTTTGCAGATAGATTTATAAAGTCGGTAACAGTTAAAACTCAAATTATATAGAGATGAAAAGTAAAATATTAATATTGGTTTGGATAGTAATCGTAGCCACAGGATGTAAAAAAGATTTTCTAGATCGGCCGCCTTTGGCTTCTTTTACCGATGAGGATTTCTGGACATCCGAAACAAGTGTCAGAGCATTTGCCATGGGCTATTACGCCGATAGATTTGAAGGATTCGGAAATAGTGATTTAGGTGGGGGATACTCTGTTCGTCAAGCATTGAATGATGACTTTACAAACATCAACCTACCAGGATTTGCCAGTCAGCCAACCATTAACGGCGGCGCCTGGGATGGCTATTTTTCTAAGATAAGGAAGGACAATATATTTGTGGAAAGGGTAACTAATATGAAGTTTGATGATGAGGTTACTGCTAAACATTGGATTGGAATTGCACGGTTTTTCAGAGCTTTAGATTATTCAGAATTTGTATTTGCCTTTGGAGATGTTCCTTATTATGATCTGCCCTTAACTGACTCCGATCCGCTTCTTTTTAAAACACGCGATGCGGCGACATTTGTGATGGATAAGGTGCTGGAAGATTTTGCGTATGCTGCAGACCATGTCAAACTGGACGACCCCGCAACAGGGCCAAGAGGCTTGGTGATTACAAAAGATGTGGTTAATGCATTTATATCAAGGCAATTGCTTTTTGTCGGCACAAAGATAAAGTATAATCCACTTGCTTCTGCAGCCGATCTGTCCAAGGCCGGGTCCTATCTGCAGACAGCTAAAGATGCGGCGGCAAAGGTAATCAGTTCAGGTCGATATTCTGTTGCCGATAATTATCAGAAGCTTTGCAGCACAATTGACGTGGGGGCGACGGCCGCAGTAAAAAAAGAAATGATCTTATATCGTAGTTACAATACGGGTGAAGTAACACATGCAATTGCTTCTGGGAATAATGAAAATACCATACAGGGTTTTGGTGGCACTAAAGATCTTGTAGACTCCTATCTGTGCACAAATGGCATGCCTATTAACACAACTACAGGACTCAATCCTATGTATTTGGGTGATGCGGGCATCACCAATCAAATGAAAAACAGGGATCCCAGGTTAGCAAATACGTTCCGTACAGACCGCTATTATATACAATTCATAGAAACCGGCTATTCTACGACAGGGTTTAAATGCTATAAATTTCTGGACGAAGCTACTAAAGATCAAGCTTATTCGGTACAGGCTTTTAACATCACGGATGCACCAATAATCAGGTTAGGGGAAGTGATGATGAATTATATAGAAGCCGCGGCAGAACTGGCCAATATGGGACTGTACACCGTCACTCAAAATGATCTGGATCAAACAATAAATGCATTAAGAAAAAGAACAGGTTATGCTGTAGCATCAAGGCTTCCCGATATGAAGATCATAGGTGGAATGCCGGCAATAGGATCAACAGTCTATGATGATGCAGACAGAGATCCAACTGTACCTTCGCTTATTTGGGAAGTTCGTCGCGAAAGAAGAACAGAGTTGGTTTATGAAGGTTTTCGCCTAAAGGACATTTTGAGGTGGAGAAAAATGGAATATACCAATACCCAACTTTATCCCAAAAAGAATTTAGGAGCCTGGATTACAAAGAACGCCGTAACAAAAGCACTTATTTTAGCGGATATCAATGGCAATGTTACCTCAGCAAGCAATGTAGCAACAGGTAATGGCTATCTGAAAGTATCCCAAACCGTAAGAAACGCAGGTAACGGAAATGTACTGGACAGGGCTTATTTAGAGTGTGTGCCTGCCTATCAAATCGACTTCTATAAAAGAAACGGGGTTACTCTGACACAGAACCCCGGTTGGGAATAAACAGTAATCAAAAAAGATCTTTCAATAATTTTTAAATATATAATTATGAAAATGTTAACGAAGAAGATGATATGGTCAATGCTGCTCATCTCTGGCTTCATAGTTCTGATGAGCTCCTGCGAGAAAAAAGAAGCGGCGGCCGATAAAACCTGCAAAATTGCTTTTATCATGAACGGGACCAATAACGCACGCGATACCGTATTTGTGAATGTGATGGCAGGGGAGCTGATTAAAGATGCACCCAGTCCTTCCAGGGCTGGCTTTACATTCGATGGTTGGTATGCCAACTCGGCCGATGCCAATCCCGATCCAACAAAAAATACGGCTGCTCCAAAGTTTCCTGAATATGATATGGCCACAAAACCTATATATCTCGACGCAATTCTATACGCAAGATGGATAAAATAATGAAAGTAACCGTACAAAAATTTGTGTTAATTGTTTTCATGTTTGTGGGTTTGCATGGCTCTTCGCAAACCCGGCAAGAATTACCAGAAACAACACCTCGTGTTAAAAAAGGCGCGTTTCCTGTGTCCGTGCAATTCACACCTGTTCCCTCAGGCAAAGGTTGGAAAGATGAGAAACTACCCTTGCCAGATCATGTTATTGAAGAAACAATACATAACATCATCCTGCACGGTTGTACCCAATTGGCTACTGGCGAATTCTCAAACGGTGGTGCAAACGAAAAAGTATTAGCATATGCCCAGCAATTAGGTATGAAGGTAGATCGTACCTCAAATGGCATTCAGCTTTTTAAAAGAAATGATCCCCCAGCGCATAGTGTGTACTCGCCTGCCTATCTTGAGGCGGTAAAAAAACAGATTGAACCTGTATTGGGCAGTATTAAAAAGGTTGATAACCCGAGTACAATTTTTCCATTTATGGATGAGCCCTTCCATGCCGATACTACCGCATTTGATTACAGCATGCCTACAGCAAATGCATTTAAAATGCAGTACGGTTATACTATGCCAGCAAATTACAGCGTATCAAAGAAGGACCCGAAAATGCATTTGGATTTTGTTAATTTTCAGTCAAATACCTTTGTAACTGCCTGGAAGAAGATCTATAAAGAAGTAAAGGCATTTGACGCGCGCCCTAAAATTGTGATGACGCATGATAGTCATAACACCATGGGCGGTGGGGTTGAGTCAGATTCAAAATTTGCTATTGATGATGTATTTCATTGGGGGGCTGATT
>CBFGNP010000314.1:0-5692 GCA_965650095.1 uncultured Pedobacter sp.
TACAAACCATTTACACAGCAGATCCGGCGCCGATGGTATACAAAGATACTGTTTACCTGTACACCGGGCACGATGAAGATAAATCGAATGTGTTTGTGATGAAAAACTGGCACTGTTTCACATCTACCGATATGGTGAACTGGACAGACCGCGGATCGCCCCTGTCGGTTAAAACCTTCAGCTGGGCGAAGCAAGATGCCTGGGCTGGACAATGCATTGCCAGGAATGGAAAGTTTTACTGGTACGTGCCTATGACCCATGAAACGATGGGAATGTCAATCGGGGTGGCTGTTTCTGATAGTCCTACAGGTCCGTTTAAAGATGCACTTGGAAAACCACTGGTTCACAGCGGTTACGGAGATATTGACCCCACAGTATTTATTGATGACGATGGCCAAGCATATCTCTATTGGGGGAACCCCTATCTTAAATACGTAAAGTTGAATCCGGATATGATTTCTTACGCTGGTGAGGTAGTTACGGTGCCGTTGAATAAAGAAGGTTTTAATGTACGATATAAAGATGTTGATAAAAGACCTTCAGCGTACGAAGAAGCTCCGTGGTTTTACAAACGTAAAAACCTTTACTATATGCATTATGCTGCAGGAGGTGTGCCTGAACATTTGGCTTACTCAACCAGTACAAGTCCTACCGGACCATGGGTTTACCGGGATACCACTATGCGGGTAATTGGCAAGGGAGGCGCCTTTACCAATCATCCAGGTGTGATCGATTATAAAGGCAGATCGTATTTGTTCTATCATAACGGTGCGTTGCCAGGTGGTGGAGGTTTTACCCGTTCTGTTTGTGTGGATGAGTTTCAGTATAATAAAGATGGGAGCATTCCGCAGATAACACCAACAGCCGAAGGTGTAAAACCTGTTGAACATTTAAATCCATTCATCCGCCAGGAAGCGGAAACTATAGCCTGGGAGCAGGGAATTGAAACCGAACGCAGCAACAACGCGGGAGTTTATGTAACCGAAATCAGCAATGGCGATTTTATCAAAGTCCGAAGTGTTGATTTTAAGAAGGGAGCAGGAATATTTCAGGCAAATGTTTCATCGGCATCAGGTGGTTTTATCGAAATACATATGGATAGTCTCGAAGGAGAACTATTGGGGGCCTGTGAGGTTAAAAATACAGGAAGCTTGCAAAGTTGGACCACCGTTTCAACTAAAGTAAAAAAGACAAAGGGTATTCACGATATGTACTTTGTTTTTAAAGGCAGTCAAGGCGATCTGTTCAATTTCAACTGGTGGAGGTTCGATAAATAAAATCTTCCTTAAAGAATAATTAATCAATTAAAAATTAACCCTTAACGGGTATTCGTTAGATAAAATAAAAATATGTTTAGAAAAAAAGTATTGTTAAGTACAGCCGTTGTTATGGCTTTTCTGGGAGGCATAGAATTCGCAGAGGCTCAGACCAATGCAGGTAAACCGAAAATGGTTAAAGAAAATCTGGCAGAAAAATTCGCAAATGTTTCCCCGAAACTTATCTCCAATAATGCCAATCCTTTATTAGATTTTATGTTTACGGCCGATCCAACAGCTGTAGAATACAATGGAAGAATTTATGTGTATGGCACAAATGATCATCAACAGTATGAGCGTGTTGGAAAAGATGGGAAAAATTCATACGAGCATATCCGTACGCTGGTGATGATGTCTTCCGATGATATGGTTAACTGGACCTATCATGGTCTTATCAATACTGCCGAGCTGGCACCATGGAGCCAGAATTCCTGGGCCCCTTCCATTACATCCAGAAAGGAAGCAGATGGTAAAACGCACTTCTATCTGTATTACTCCAATAGTGGTATTGGCACAGCCATGCTTACTTCCACCTCTCCGGTTGGTCCATGGAAAGACCCATTAGGAAAGAACATAGTAGACCGTTCTGTTCCCGGTGTGGATGTTGATGCGCCATTCGATCCCGGAGTTCTTATTGATAACCAGGGTACAGGCTGGCTTACTTTTGGAGGCGGATCGCCTAAAACGAAATATATGCCAGATAATGCCAGAATCGTCAAATTGGGAAAAGATATGATCAGTTTGGCCAGCGATGTTGCTAAAATACCCGCTCCTTATTTTTTTGAGGCCAGCGACCTTAATTTCATAAACGGAACCTGGGTTTATACCTATAATACAAATTGGGAAGAACGCACAGAATGGCCTTATAGCAATATTGACAAACCAACCAAATGCAACATGTCTTATATGACGAGTAAAACGCCCTTAAGTCCCGATAGTTGGAAATATCGCGACAATTACTTTAAAAACACTGGCGAGGTTAACGTGGGCCCTTGGACAAACAACCACACTCACCTGTTCAAGTTTAAAGAGAAATATTATATTACTTACCATGCCATGTATTTACAGGATTATTTTGGCACCAAAGGTGGTTTTCGTAATGTGGGTATAGAAGAAATGCAGGTGGATGAAAAGAATGTGAATATCCCCATGGGCAAAGCAACCTTTAAAGGTACGACACAACTTAACCCATTAAATCCATTCGTTCTTCAGCAGGCAGAAACCACTGCAGGCACTTCGGGGCAGGTCCAGTTCGAAGCTGCTGGTAATCCGGGCAATATGGTTGCCAAAGGAAAAGCAGATCAACAATGTATCATGGTGAGGGGAGCCGACTTTAGTAAACAGATCCCTGCCAAATTCGAAGCCAGGGTGAAAGGGAAAGGTAGAATTGATGTTTATGTAAATAATCTTAAAGGTACTCCTCTTGTTTCCCTTACATGTGATGAGAAGGAATGGACCACGCTATCAAAGAAAATAGCCATGAAAATGGATAAAGGAGTAGAGAATATCTACTTTGTGTTTAATGGAGCGGGTTTTTTGTTTGATGAATGGAAATTCATTCGTTAATTCTGGTTGCAGGTTTATTTAAGGCAGAAAGCAATTTAACGAACAGAAAAGACATGGCAGATATTTTTATAGCACTAGCTGCTTAATGCATAAAATTGTAATATAGAATACGAATAATTTTTATGAACCAAATATTAGGAGAAACGATGGCTGGCAGAACTTTAGGTTATCTGCTTAAGGATAATTTGTGTAGGCGTAATTTTCCTGGCTACAGCTATTTAAGTGGTAAAATTTTAACCATCCTGTTTTTGCTTTTGGTAAACTGCATGTTTGGGAATGCCCAAAGTAGGGCTAAGCTCACCGCTTTCCAGGCAAAGGACGTAAAATTAAATGCATCTTGGATCCTTGAAAGGGAGGCCTTAAATACAACTTATATCAGTTCTTTGGATGCCGATCGATTGCTTCATAATTTTAGGGTAAATGCCAGACTTCCATCTACGGCAAAGGCATTGGAGGGTTGGGAAAGTCCCAATGTCGGCTTACGTGGTCATTTTGTTGGTCACTACCTTTCGGCTGTCTCGATGTTGATTGAACGGTATCATGAGCCCGTTCTCTCCAAAAGGCTCGAATATATGGTCACTGAGCTTGCCAAATGCCAGCAAGCCCTCGGCAGGGGATATCTCAGCGCATTTCCCGAATCTGATTTTGAGAAACTGGAGACAAAATTTTCTGGAGTCTGGGCTCCTTATTATACTTATCATAAGGTGATGCAGGGACTTTTAGATGTTTACACGCACACTGGGAACCAAAAGGCACTGGAGATCGTTAATGGTATGGCAGGATACGTAAAATTAAGGATGTCAAAGCTTGATAATCAAACCATTGAAAGAATGCTTTATACCGTAGCGGCAAACCCCGAAAATGAACCTGGGGCAATGAACGAGATATTGTACAAGTTATATAAGATTACAAAGAATCCAATGCATTTTGAGCTTGCAAAGCTATTTGACAGAGATTGGTTTCTGCAGCCGCTTTCCCAAAATCATGACATTCTTAGCGACCTGCATGCCAATACCCATTTGGTTTTGGTTAATGGCTTTGCTCAACGGTATATGCTCACCGGTGAGCGGGCATACCATGATGCGGTCGTGAATTTTTGGAACATTCTTGAGCATGACCATACTTATGTCAATGGATCAAGTAGTGGTCCGCGCCCAAATGTAACTACACCAACTTCGCTCTCTGCAGAGCACTGGGGGCTGCCAGGGCACTTGAGCAACACGATGACGAAAGAGATTGCTGAATCATGCGTCACCCATAATACCCAAAAGCTTACCGCGGAGCTGTTCACGTGGACAGGAAAACCAAAGTATGCCGATGCCTATATGAATGCTTTCTATAATGCAGTACTGCCTACCCAGAACGACCAGAATGGAACTTGTGTTTATCACCTTCCCCTTGGTTCACCAAGAACAAAGGCTTTTTTAAAGGATAATGATTTTCGTTGCTGTAATGGAACGGCAATAGAAGCATTTGCAAGTCTCAATGCTAATATTTATTTCAGGGATTCATCAAGCCTTTGGATCAATCAATATATCCCTTCTCAGCTCAATTGGAATGAAAAAAGGCTTTGCCTCAACCAAAGCGGTAACTTTCCAAAGGACAATGAGGTTTTATTTTCTTTTTCAGCTGAAAAGGATATCCGGTTAACCGTTAACTTATTTGTTCCCTCATGGGCAAACGGACTAAAGATCTACTTGAATGGGAGCTTGCAACCCCAAACAGCTGCTCCCAATTCTTTTGTGCGACTGGATAGGGTATGGAGAAACAAGGATCAGATTAAATTGGTATTCGACTATCGCTTTAGAATTGAGCGCATGCAGGATGACATGAACAAAGTTGCTTTTTTTTATGGGCGTACATTGTTGGCTTTCGATACTGATACCGAACTCGCATTGAGGGGCAAGCCTGAGCAATTATTAACAAACCTATCCATAATTGATTCTGCATCTTTCCAATTGAAGGATGGTAAGCATATTTATACCTTACGTCCTTTTTATGGCATAAGCCATACACCCTATGGTGTTTACGCATCGATCAGGGAATATTAGACCATTAATTGTTAGTGATTTAGGTGCCTTTGTGCATTTCATTACCTACAATTTTCGTGTTTATTAAAAAATATCAAAATATAAGCGTAGCTTGGTTATGTCAATATTAAACAGCCGTTTTGTAACCAAATTTTGTTTTTAGATTAATTATTTGCGGGTGATGATGCTTCTGTATTGAGTAGAAAAATATATGTTTCGGGTTTTAATTTTAGTCAGCACATTCCTACTGTGTAATTCTCTTTTTGCTCAAGAAGGTTTGTACCAATTTTCTCATCTGGATATTGCTAACGGTTTATCGGATAATCAGGTAAAAGCCATATATAAAGATCATAAAGGATTTATGTGGTTTGGAACCCAAGCCGGCCTCAACCGCTACGATGGGCATGAATTCAGGGTATTTAAACATAATATAAAGGATAGTACCAGTATCCCCGATGATTATGTGCTCAAAATATTTGAAGGGCCGGAGAAACAGTTATGGATTAAATCTGGAAGCGGTTTCAGTATTTATAATCCTTTGACAGAGAAATTTGAGCCATTTCAGGATAAGCACCTTAAAAAATATAAAATTCCGGGCGGATACCTTAAAGATATACAAACCAATAATAAGGGAAAGTACTATTTCCACCTTGAAAATCAAGGCATTTTTTGTTATGATGCGAAAAGTAATGCAACTACCCGGTATGCTCATAAGAATGGAATAGTAAACTCCTTGTACTCTGTTAAGATAAGCAATTTTTTGGATGACCAGAAAGGTAA
>CBFGNP010000315.1:0-5683 GCA_965650095.1 uncultured Pedobacter sp.
GCTTAAAATTAACACCGAGTATTCCGGGACAGGTACTTTTTGGGCACCAACTGAGAAAAGTGTATAGCCTATTGCGTTAAAAGCGTAAAATTAGCCGCATAAAAAGTGTATAACCAAGGCGTCAAAAGTGTAAAGTGAATTACAATTTGCGTTACCGCCTCTTATAGGCGGGCAGGGGATAGGTGGAGATTGTAAAAAATGCCAAAATCAAAGCTTAGTTGTTTTAACTTGCTCATTGTTTGTTTGTTATAAGTTGTTTTCGTCTTGGAAGATCTTAAAAATCAGCGGGTTGTTGTTGATTATAAGGCGTGCAAAAGCCCTGTAAACATTGCAAATAAGCGTTGGTCAAACGGAGCTCAGACGCAGGTAAAAAGAAGATTTACGTCTATCTTTAATCTAGTAAGTTACTCTAAAAAGATTTAATATGAAAGTGGTCATTTATGGAACCGGGAAGATGGCGGAATTGGTATGCTACTCCTTCAACAACGATAGTCCATACGAAGTTGTGGCATTTTGTGTAGACAATGCATATGTTCCCCCAATAGGGACCACGTTGTTGGGATTACCTATACTCAGCTTTGAGCAGGTCCAGATCGAGTTTCCTAAAGACTATTACAAGATCCATATCGCGATCGGCAGAAATAATGCCAGAGAAAGTGCCTATTATAAGGTCTTGAAGGCCGGCTATTCCTTTGCAAATTACATATCGACAAAGGCCATGGTATGGCCAGATCTGGTTGTCGGAAATAATGTCTTTATCGACCAGGCTTGTAACATTCATCCTTTCGTAAGCATAGGCAATAACTGTATGTTGATCGGGGCGCGTATCGGGCACCATGGCACAATTAAAAATAATGTTCTGCTATCAGGCAATATACTGGCCGGAAATGTAACAGTTGGTCATAATTCCTTCCTGGGCATCAACTCTTCCGTAAAAGAAGATATTTATATTGGAAATAACAACATCATCGGCGCTGGCGTGTTCATTAGCAAAAATACTGACGACGATACCCTGATCACCAATCCCGTCCCTAATCAGCGGGTGAGAGATTCGAAAAGAATTCTTATGTTCAATAAATCAACTGCCGAAAAAGAGCCGGAACCTATTTCAAACAAGAAGGCACTTAATTTAACCGCTCAAGAGCATGAACGTCCGGCGAAACAAGCTTAACTACTAAGCGCATGCAACAACTGTTTCCCCCTGTCTCATGAAAATCGTGCAACAGTATAAAACTGTATAAAAATCTGAATTTAATACCTTGAATCCAGACAAGCCCCTGCAATCCCATGATTGTGGGGGTTTTTGCTTTGTATTTGGATACGATAACAATAAGGTTCTGGCCTTATGTGAGTATACTGCAAAGTATAACTACGATCTTTCTACCACAGTACCCTTTACCGCCTATAAAAATTGTGATCCTGTTTCTCTTACCCCTGAACATACTTCGGTATCGTCCGACGGGAGGGGAACACTACGCCCATCATGGGAGTTAATCTATAACCACTATGCAAAAATAAAGGAGCATGGTCGCAAAAATTTTATTTAACCTTCAGCCCGGAACATCCGGGCTGAAGGCGTTTATCCGGGCCGCTGATGATTGATCATTGTACCTGGTTTTTGCTCTTTGTTCCTTGCCAGAAAGAAGCTCGATCCAGTACATCCAAGCGAGATAATCTTCCGGCTATATAGATGCTATTCCCAAATGGTAACCAGTCGGGGGCACGAGTTCAAAAAATAAAAACAATTTGCGTAACCAAATGGTTTCTTATATATTAGTACTATATAACTTTAAATATGGAATTGCGAAGAGATGTTTTTCAGGCGATAGCTGATCCCACGCGCAGGGACATCATTCAGCTGCTCAGTCGGCAGTCCTTAAATTTAAATGCCGTGGCGGGACACTTCCAGATCAGCCGTCCCGCTATTTCCAAACACATTAAGATATTAACGGAATGCGGAATCGTGACCATACGGCAGGAGGGCAGAGACCGCTATTGCCGGGCCGATCCTAAAAAACTGGAAGAGGTAGACAAATGGCTGGACCATTACAGGAAGTTCTGGAACCGTAAGTTAGATGCGCTGGGCGATTACCTGGAAAATCAGAAAGAAGATGACCTATAAAGTCAGAAAGAAAATGACACGTAAAGCAAAGAAGAGATCATACATCAATGTTTAACCAATTTTAAAAAAAATGATATGGAAACAAAACCACTGATTGTAGAACGCACTTATAATGCGGCGATTGAAAAAGTGTGGAAGGCCATCACGGACAAAGATCAGATGAAAGAATGGTATTTTGAGCTTCAGGAATTCCGGCCTGAAAAAGGATTTAAATTCAGCTTTAGCGGCGGGGACGACAAAGTACAGTATTTACATGTATGCGAAGTGCTCGAAGCAGATCCACCAAACAAGCTCAGTTATAGCTGGACCTACCCCGAGCATAACAATGGGTATTCTGTGGTCACTTTTGAGTTATTTGAAGAGGGGGCGCAGAAAACAAGGCTTAAACTGAGCCATGAAGGCACTGAAAGCTTTCCTAAAGACGATCCGAATTTTGCGCTTGCAAGCTTTACCGCAGGCTGGAATGCGATTATCGGGGAATCTCTTAAAAAATATGTGGAAAGGGAGGCCAGCTAAAACAAAAACCTATCCTGATCACCTACTGTCATTTTTCAAACCCCTGAAAACTTAATGTGGAGTGCGCTGTTTTACCTATTAAGTTAAGCTGTTTAAATGATATTAAAACCTGACATTATGGAAAACAATAATCAAGAGCAATTGAGGGAAGAAGAAGTCCCGAATATTGAACAGTTCCAGGTGGGACGCAGTCCTTCGCCTGAAGAAGAAGCCGGGCAAAATACAGGAGGAGGCGGTTCCGGGATGCGAAACGCTGTCAATCCGGATGCGGAATATACTGACCAGGAGATACAGTTTGCCGATGGTCAGGGATCGCAGCTGAACCAGCAGACAAGAGGCCCCGAGGAGGACGACGATGATGACGATGATGATATCATAATAGACGATCCCGATGATGATGAAATTAATGTTGACGATCCGGATGAAGATTTAATTTAGCCAGCCCGACAGACCCGGTTCCATGCCGGGTCTGTTTTGTTAGAAGACGTTCTCAAATCATATGTTTAAAAGATTCCACAAGGGCGATTTCACGATAAGAACGATCACAATGATCTGTGTATTTCTCCTGTGGTCCTGTGCAGTAAAACGTCCGGTGGCAACCATTTCTAAACCACCTATTCAAAAGGCAGCGGAGAAACCGGCGCAGAAAAAGTTACAGGAGGAAGATCTTCAAAAGGAATTTAAAAAGGTCCTTCGAAGAATGTCCGGGGCTTTACCTTATCCCGAAGAGCTATACACGTTCTACGAAGGAAAAAACTTCCAGCCTGTATTAATGCCCAGGTTCCTTCCCGACAACCAGTTACAGGTTCTCTTACAATATTTAAACAAATCTGAGCTTCACGGAATCGATACCTCCTTATTTTCGCCTAATGCCATAAAAATAGCAATGGATCAACTGAGCGAAAGAAAATCCGGCACCCTCGAAAACTTCCATGACCTTGCCGCCTTAGAGCTGGCTGTTGCCGGGTCTTTGATCAGGTACACTGAAGCCCTTCAGTTTGGTATTACCAATCCGGCTAAGATCTATAAAAGTTATACTACACCCACATTGCTGGCCGACAGCAGCAGTGTGGCCCGCATTTTTGAGATCCGGGATCTGAAGGGCTACCTGGCCAGTATTCAGCCCGCGAATAAAACTTACCTGGCAATGCAAAAATTGCTGGCCACCTATCCCTCACTTTATGAAGATCCCCAATCTGATACACTAAAGGCACTTATTGTAAACCTGGAACGGCTAAGGTGGAAGAACAGGCCTGCAGAACAGCCCTTCGTTTCCGTGAACATCGCAAATTTTAGTCTCGACATTATGGACAAGGAAAAATCGCTGCTACACATGAAAGTCTGTGTAGGGGAGCCAGGCGAACGGGAAACCCCGCAGCTGGGGAGCATGATCCATAGCGTGCAGGTCAACCCCGTCTGGAATATTCCGCAAAGTATCGCCCGGAATGAGATCGCCAAACGGGCGGCGGAAGACCGGTATTACCTGGCCAACAGCAACATCACTGTTCACCGGAAAGGCAAGCTGATCAGCAATCCGGAGGAGGTCGACTGGCTGTCGGCCGATGTTTCGGAGTACACATTTCAGCAGCAACCCGGAGACGAGAATGCCCTGGGCAAGATCAAATTTCTTTTTAAAAACCAAAGTGCTGTTTATCTGCACGATACGCCCGTTCAAAGCGCCTTTAAGGAAAAGATGCGTGCCGTAAGTCATGGCTGCGTGCGGGTAGAGAAACCCCTCGAGCTGGCTTACGCGCTTTTTGGAAAAGGAAAGCAGTATGAGCTGATCAAAAGGGCCATGCAGCGCGGTTATCCACGTGCAAAATATATTGGGTTGCCGGTGCATATCCCAATCCGCCTATATTATTATACCGCCTGGGCCGATGTCAGCAACAAGAAGATTCGGTTCTGTGAGGATGTGTACGGCCTTGACGAGCTGCTTTACAGCGCCATCCAAAAATCAATTCATGTCCTTTCGAAGCGGTTTGCTCTATAAAATGTAAACTGTCTTGATGTTTACAAACTCATGAATTCCAAAAAAGCTGAGCTCGCGACCATAGCCCGATTGTTTGATGCCGCCAAAGGGTAAGCGGGGATCAGACATGACGAGCGAGTTCACAAAACATGACCCTGCCTGCAGCCTTGTCCTGGCGATCTCTTCTCCAACAGAACCATTCCTGGTAAATACGGCAGCGCCTAATCCAAACGAGGTATCATTGGCCAGTTCTATGGCATGATCCATATTTCTGGCCGATAACATGGCTGCAACCGGACCAAACAACTCTTCACTATAGGCCGGCATTCCCTTTTTTACTCCCGTAAGCACAGTCGGCTCATAATAAGCATGTTTGCCTTTAAAGGAAGGAACAGCACCTCCAAGGATGCATTTTGCCCCTTTGCTGATGTTGTTCAATACCTGCTCATGCAGCTCATCACGAAGATCCGCACGGGCCATCGGGCCCAGGTCAGTCGCCGGGTCAAATGGGTCGCCCAGCTTTCTTTGCTTCATTTTTTCGACAAACAGCGCCGTAAATTCCTTCTCTATACTTTTAACCAGGATGAACCTTTTGGCGGCAATGCAGCTTTGCCCGTTATTGATCAGGCGGCTGCGCACACAAATATCTGCGGCCTGTTCCAGGTCGGCATCGGGCAAGACCAGGTAGGGATCACTGCCGCCCAACTCCAGGACGGTCTTTTTTAGAAGGGCGCCCGCCTGCGCTGCAACCTTCATTCCGGCTCCGGTACTGCCGGTTAAAGTCACCGCGCTGACCATTGGGTGCTCAATTACTGTGTTTACGGCCTTACTGCCAATCATCAGGGTCTGAAAGACATGATCAGGATACCCTGCATCCCTGACCAGCTTTTCAATAGCCATTCCGCAACCCGGAACATTCGAGGCATGCTTCAGCAAGCCGCAATTACCGGCCATCAAAGCAGGAGCAAGGAACCGGAAAGCCTGCCAGAACGGAAAGTTCCAGGGCATGATCGCCAGCACTACGCCCATGGGCTGGAAGCTCACATAGCTTTTCGAAGCCGATGTAGCAATCA
>CBFGNP010000316.1:0-5681 GCA_965650095.1 uncultured Pedobacter sp.
GTTCCAATAATATAAAAAGATGGAGCGCTGCTCCTGAACTTAAAGGCGACATAGCGTTTGGGCAATACCTCAAAGAGAGAAATATATTGCCATCTATTGCACATACCGATGCCATTTATGAAGAAGTGGTGCCAGCATTCGAAAATGGTTTCACACATGCCACGCATTTTTATTCGTGCATGTCGGGGGTGTCCAGGCGAAATGCATACCGTTACGCCGGAGTAATTGAAAGTGCGTATTTAATTGATGATATGACGGTAGAAATTATTGCCGATGGTGTTCATCTTCCGCCCCCTCTGCTCAAACTTGTGCTGAAAATTAAAGGTGCAGATAAAATAGCGCTTATAACCGACGCCATGCGGGCAGCAGGAATGCCGCCAGGTTTAAGTAAACTTGGCAGTAAAAAGGATGGCCTTGAAGTTATTGTTGAAGATGATGTTGCTAAATTAACCGATAGGAGTGCATTTGCCGGAAGCGTGGCAACAATGGATAGGTTGGTGAGAAACATGGTTTGCTTAGCCGATACAACCATTGTTGATGCCGTGAAGATGGCCTCTTTAACCCCGGCTACCATTATGGGTTTACAAAATGCTAAAGGATCTTTAACTGCCGGGAAAGATGCTGATATTGTGATTTTTGATGATGATATCAATGTTCTGCTCACCATGGTTAAGGGCAAAAATATTTATACCAACGAGCTGTTTTCTAAATAGCCCGAATTCATAATGCCAAATAAGATTGTCTCTTATTGGTATTTGGTTTTCCTTCGTTAAATTGGTTCATTATTATATAAAATTAGCAGTGCTAAAAGATTTAAAATTACCCGAAGTTAGGGTTTACGATTCTAGAAAATCGATGGGTGAGGCTGCCGCAAATGGTCTTTCGCTTGCCATAAATGCTGTATTAGGGGAAAAAAATACGGTCAATATTATTTTTGCCGCGGCGCCGTCGCAAAATGAATTTTTAAAGGCACTTTACTACGAAAATATACCGTGGCAAAGTGTAAATGCATTTCATATGGATGAATATGTTGATCTGGAAGATACAGCACCTCAACGTTTTGGCAACTTTTTAAAGGAACGGATTTTCGACCATTTCGATTTCAGATCTGTTCATTACCTTAACGGAAATGTTGATGACCTGGAAAAAGAATGCGATCGGTATGCAAAACTTCTTGAAGATTATCCAACTGATATCGTTTGCATGGGAATAGGAGAAAATGGTCATTTGGCCTTTAACGATCCGCCTGTTGCCGACTTCAATGATACCAGGAAAGTAAAGGTAGTCGACCTTGATCTTGCCTGCCGGCAGCAACAGGTTAATGATGGTTGTTTTACCAGTTTGGATAGGGTACCCACCAAAGCTTTAACGCTAACAATTCCGGTATTATTAAGTGCCCAAGTAATTAGTTGTGTAGTTCCGGGCAGCACAAAGGCACAGGCTGTTCTTAATACGCTTACGCAGCCAATTGATACTGCTTTCCCCTCTACAATACTACGCGAACATAAGGGAACAATTGTTTTTCTAGATCCCGATAGTGCAAAATACATCCTCTAACTTTTACACCAGTTTAAAATCTTAGCCCGCCAGTCATTTTTCCTGTAGATAACCGCTTGCTAGGGCATGCATCCAGTGGTTTAATTGCGCCCATGCCAATATCTATCTCGGCTTTTGAAAGATGATTGCATATTGGCCGCAGGCCCTATGACTAAATGAAAAAGTCCCAACGATCAACGACCTTGGGACTTCAGTTTATTGTTTAATTTTAGTAACCAAATATGGTAGATAAATCCAGTTTAACCAATGTTCCGAGTTTTTCAAGATCGGTCGTTTTGATGGTTTTCTCTGAACCCACAACGCAGTAATTATAGTTTTTACCAGAAATATTCTGCTCATGAAAAGACTTAAGGTCATCGAAACCCAGCGGCTTCAGTGCAGAATAGACATCTATTCTTGAATCGTAGTCGTAGCCTAGTTTTTTATCCGCGAGATAGGTGTAAATTATCCCGTCTTTGCTAATCCTTTCGGCCTCGAGTTCACTCAAAGCATTGTTTTTTGATAGGCTGAATGCCTTTTGCGATTCGGGCAGGCTGCTCAGCAGTTCGTTCATCGCAGCAATTGCCTCATTCATTTTATCGGCTTGTGTACCTACATAGGCCACTACCGAATTTTGTTTATCTCTACTGTTAGGCGAGGCGTACATGGCAAAGGTAGAGTAGGCTAAGGCCTTTGATTCTCTGATTGTCTGAAACACGATAGAGCCCATACCTCCGCCGAAATAATCATTAAATAAACTGATTTTCGCTCTTTGGGCCGGGTTGTACAATCCTGCATTACGGATCCACCGGATTTCTGCCTGAACCATATCATAATCGGCGAAGTACACTTTGTTGGCATTGGTCGGTTCATAGTTGAATTTTTTGATTGAAGGGATGTCGCTGAAAGAACCTGGCAACCTATGCAGTTTTGTTATTTGCGCTGTAAGGTCAGCCATTGGCTTAGGTCCATAGTAGATGATGGTGTGTTTAAAGTCTCCCAGCTTATGCAGGATGTCAATTAGGTCGGCCGACTTCAAATTTTTGATTTCATCATTACTCAGCCCATAATTAAATGGATTTTCCTTGCCATACTGCGCATAGCTCATCAGTCCTGAAAGTATGGAGTTCTTGTTTAGTTTTGCATTGTCTCTTGTTTTCAGCAGGCGGGCCTTAAAATCTTCAAGGGCGGCTTCATTTGGCTTACAGTTGGAGAGCAGATGCGCTAACAAGCTTACTGCCCGGTCGAAGTTCTCTTGTAGACCGCTGATGTAAACCATGGTTTCCTCAGTGCCCACATTTACGCTGTAGCTGCAGGCGATATTGTAAAATGCTTTACTGATATCTTCAGCAGTATATTTGTCACTGCTCAAAAAGGATAGGTACTGGGCGGCATAAGGCAAAAATTTGGAATGGTACGAGCCTATTTCAAAGCGGTAACCCATGCGGAAGATGCTATTATCGGTATTCTGTACGTAGATCATGTCGGCGATGCCCACTTTGCCCTGCGCGAGATCCTTTTTGTAGTCCAGAAACTTTGGAGCAATGGGTTTAACTGCTGAGGATATGATGTCCTTTGCGAAATTGGAAACTTCGTTTGCATTGGTTTTTACCGCTGTAATCATCGGTTTTTCTATTTTTTCAATGCTTTTGTCCTCTGCTTTATGTTTAAGCACGATTACATAGTTATTGATGAAAAACTGGTTTGCAAAATCAACAATTTCCTTCTTGGTTATCCTGGCCATGGCATCAGTCGACGAAAGCATCTTGTCCCATTCCTTACCATGGTTTAGGATAAAGGCTGTCATGGTTGCATCTGCACGCACGTCGTTACTGTCGTAAGCCTGCAACTCGCCCAGTCTGATGTTTGCAACAGTTGCTTTAATCAGCCCTTCATCGAAACTACCTTTTTTTAGCAGCTCGATCTGCCCGGTCAAAAGCTTTTGAGCATCCTCAAGACTTTGTCCCGCTTTTGGTGATGCCGACAGTATGAACATACCATAATCTTTCATCTGGTTGTATCCGGCACTGGCCTTTAAAACCTTTTGTTGTTTGTTCAGATTTATATCAAGCATCCCTGCTTTACCGTTCGATAAGATGCTGCCAATCAGATCCAATAATAAACTCTGATGACTGTTCTGGGGGAAGCCCCGGTATGCAATATATAAACTTTCCGCACTTGGGCCGTTTATGTCAATTTTCTGGATTTTTGTCAATGCTTTTTCCTGAGCAGGCTCATATGGCGTAAATGGTTTTGAAACCATGTAAGCGAAATTCCTGTCTATGACCTTAATTAGCGAATCATAATTGATGTCACCAGACATAATCAGCGCCATATTATTGGGTACGTAATATTTGTTGTAATATTTTCTGATTTCTACCAGGGAAGGGTTTTTTAGATGTGCAACTGTTCCGATGGTAGTTTGCTGACCATAGTTATGGGTTGGAAAAAGTGCATTCAGCATGCCTTCGTACATTTTGGTTCCATCATCATCAAGCCCTCTGTTTTTTTCTTCATAAACTGCTTCAAGCTCTGTATGGAATATACGGAATACTGGCATGCGGAAACGTTCTGATTGTACAGCAAGGAATTTTTCCACCGCATTGGATGGCAGGTTTTCTTCGTATACAGTTTCTTCACTGGTTGTATGGGCATTTGTGCTTTGGCTGCCTACCGCTTTCATCATTTTATCGTATTCATTGGCAATAGCGTAATTGGAGGCTACACCAGATATGCTGTCGATTTCCTGATAGATCTTTTTCCGTGTCGGCCCATCTTTGGTCTTATTGTACTGCTCATACAGATTCTCAATTTTGTCCAGCAACGGCTTTTCTTTGGCGTAGTCCAGTGTCCCGAATTTATCTGTGCCTTTAAATAAAAGGTGCTCAAGATAATGTGCCAGACCGGTATTGGTTTTGGGATCGGTATTACTGCCTGTTCTAACGGCCATTTTATACACAATATTTGGCTCTTTATTGTTTTGTGACAGTATTACAGTCAATCCGTTACTGAGCGTATAAAATCGGGAACGGGTCGGATCATTTGTTACGTACTTATAGGTATAACCGCCACTGCTGGCCGTTTTCCACTGGTAAAGGGACTGTGCGTTGACAACCGTATTTGCTATTGATAATATAACGGCAACAAAAATTTTAAGTTTCATGGTTTAGGTATTAAGGTGGGATTAGGTGTATTTTATCACACGCATCTGGTGGTGAAAATGGGCATGCCATCCGGCAATGCCCACATCGTCGTCTTAACTATCACTAACTGCTGGCCATACTTCTACAATGGCCAGTATGTTTTTATTTATTATGAAAAGCGTTTAACCCGCTTTCTAAGAATTTTTTATAATTTGTTACTTCATAATCTGCACCCTGTGGTTGTGCCAGTAATGCTTCTGTATTGGGATCTAGCAGTACATAAAAAGGCTGTGAGTTAGACTGGAATTTCCTGGCCTGCAGATCACTCCATTTTATACCAATGGTATTGAGTTTTCTTCCCTCTGGTGTAATTACTAAATCAGCTGGTGCCAGTTCCGATTTATCATCTACATATAACTGGATCAATACGTAATCATCGTTGATCATTTTATACACATCCTTGTCAGGCCAAACATTAGCTTCCATTTTTCTACAGTTTACACAGGCATGGCCGGTAAAATCAATCAGCACAGGTTTGTTTAGTTTTTTAGCTGCAGTTAAACCTTCGCTATAATCGAAATAAGCATTCAGCTTTAACGGCGCGTGGAACTTATCTTCATATTTATGCGGCCCGTCATTTGTTGATGTTTGTTTTCCTGCCAGTAACCCAGTGGTGTAAAGGTCAAAATCTTGTGTTTCCTGTGGTGGAAGAAAAGCCGATACACTGCGTAAGGGTGCCCCCCACATGCCAGGGATTAAGTAAATGGTAAATGAAAGAACTATTGTTGCCAGAAAAAGCCTTGGTACAGAGATAAATGCCAGCGGACTATCATGCGAAAACTTGAGTTTGCCCAAAAGATAGATGCCCATCATCCCGAAAATAACAATCCACAGGCTTAAGAATATTTCCCTGTCAAACCACTCCCAATGGTAGGCCAGATCTACATTGCTCAAAAACTTTAATGCGAATGCAAGTTCAAGAAAACCCAATACTACTTTTAC
>CBFGNP010000317.1:0-5661 GCA_965650095.1 uncultured Pedobacter sp.
CCTTATCCATTATATCAGATTGATTGGAGTGGAATGGTTATCTTCGCCTGTACTGCACTGGCGCTGGCATACACCATCATCTATGGATCGAAATATTACTGGTTCGCTGATGGACGTATCTGTTACAGCACTCTGGCTGCTGTAAGCGGGGCCTCGATGTTTTTATACAGGCAGCATATCCTTAAAAGGCCAGTCGTACACCTCAAGGCATTCAGATCGCACAGTTTTGTGATCGGGGTTTGTCTTTTGGCAATTTATTATGGAAGTAAGGACAGTGTTAACCTGATTTATAACTATGCAGGCGGGGTACTTAAATGGAGTACGTTAGAGGTAATGGAACTGGGATTGTGCAACATAATTGGCATGGTGGGGATGCTTGTTATTTCCATCCGGCTATTACTTGCTAAAAAAATTAAGCTAATACCACTTTTTGTCATTGGATTTGGCGTGATGGGTGCCGTTAATATCTGGATTTCTCTTTTCCTCACACCCGATCTTTCTTTTGCAGACCTGCTTGTTCCAATATTTATACAAGGGACTGCTTCAGGGTTATTGTTTGTTCCATTAATGATCTATATTCTCTCCTCAGCGCCCTCTGATAGCGGTGCAACTGGGTTGCTAATTGCTGCCTGCACCCGTTTTACGGCAACTCTAAATTCATTTGCCGGCTTTTATAATCTGCAACTTTACTTTAACCAGAAGTTTAAGGAGGGCTTCCTTGGCTATTTGACGCCTGAAAATCAGAATATGGCAGACCGCTTGAATTTTTATCGCGGGTTATATATTTCAAAAGGTTTTACTGCTGATCAGGCATCAGCGTTGGCATATTCGACCATATGGCAGAACCTCAGCCAACAAAGTCAATTGCTCACTAACCGCGCGGTATTTATGCTTTTTGGCCTAGTGCTATTTGGTATTACTCTGGTCATTCTTCTTGTATCTGTGCTGGCTAAAACTTATAGTTGGTACAAAGTTCAGCATAATGGTTTACAAGGTCATTAAACGTGAATCCACGGTTTAACCCACTTGGGTTAGGCAGTATCCAGACAGAAGCCCCACAGAATTTTTCTACTTGATAACCCCATGATAGCTGTTTCTTTCCAGAAAAGGCCATGTATGCTGCTTTTCCAAGGAAGGCAATATATTGTGGCTGGTAATGAAACATTTTAATCTTAAAGGTTTCGATAGCACTCGCAAACTCTGCTTTAGAAAGTTCGTCCGCCCGGGCTGTTGCCCTATTTACAGCCGTAGTTAGCCCGTAACCAAAACCGAGGATACTTGTATCGCTTATCGGTTGGATTTCGTAAGGCGTAAAGCCAGCCTGGTGAAGGGCCTTCCAGAAACGGTTGCTCCGTCCAGAAAAATGATGCCCCTCCCATGCCGATTTTAGGCCAGGATTAATCCCACAAAAAATTATCCTCAGGTTTTTGTCGATTATATCAGTTAGCATACTTTTTCTTCTTCGATGGATTGATCTGATTGCCTAACTGCCTTTTGCGATGAAACCAGGAATACCCGTCCTCACCACTTCATTAAATCTCTGTCTGGTCTGAATGCCGTTAATTTCGTCAAATGCATCTTCCGGTAAAAAAGAAATATCGAAATTTTCTTTAGCGCGGGTTGCAGTTTTAGGTGTGGTAAGCAAAGCCGTCCCACGCTGAACTGCCCAAGCCAACAACACCTGTGCTGGTGTTTTTCCAACCCGAGCAGCAATCGCCAAAACAACGGGATCTTCGAGGAGCCCAGGCCTTATACCATGGCCAAGTGGTGCGAAAGCCAAAAACACAATGCTTTTCTCTTTGCAGAATTCCAAAAGCTCAGTTTCCGGCAGATATGGGTGCGATTCAACCTGTACTGCGGCCGGCTTAATCCTCGCCGCCTCGTAAATCGGCAACAATTCTTTTAAACTCACGTCAGAGAGTCCAATGGCTCTACATCTACCCTGGTCTACCAGACATTCCATCCCCTTCCAGGTATCGAGTAAACTCACGCTTTGGTCGTAAATGACATTCCCATTCTCATCCCTTGGATCCTGCTCGGTTCCGGGTCGAAAGGCGAAAGGCGTGTGAATGAGATAGAGGTCCAGGTAATCGAGCTGAAGGTTCTTTAAACTCGCTTCGAACGCAGCTTCAATGCGTTCTGGCCGATGATTGGTGTTCCACAACTTCGATGTCACAAATAGCTCTTCGCGGGCAATACCACCAGCGGCAAGGCCCGCCTTCAATGCTTCGCCCACCTCGCGCTCGTTGCGATAACGTTCGGCGCAATCGAAATGTCGGAATCCAGCTTCCAGCGCATGCCTGGTAGCACTTATTGTCGTAGCAGCATCGGGAATAAGGGTCCCAAACCCAAGCGCGGGCATCTGAATGCCATTATCTGTTGAAATCATTTCACTATGTTTAATTGTTCTTTTGATTGGATTAACTTAAATTAAATCAAGCCTACTGAAACCTATCTTACAACAAATTTCAGTTTAAAACAGCAATTAAAAGTAGGCAAAATTACCCCAATGTTGGTCGAAATAGCCTAAGGATACTTAAGGAAAAGATAATGTTCGAAGCCAACAGGAATAATTGAGAAAGCATTGTGAGCTGAACGATATTGGTGTATGGGAAGTCTTCATAAAGGATTACTCTGCAAAACATTCAATCGCCCAGAATAAAAAAATATTGGTTCACTTGCGCAGAAACAAAGGCAAAACAGAATTACTGGTATTTACCAAATGGGAGAGGTTTAGCATCCAATGATAAGGCATATTTCATTTAAGACGATGATTTACATAGTTTCTCTATTAGCTCTTTCTGTACCGTATTAAGGTTCCTTACGAAAATTTCACCACATAAACAATCGTAATTATTTACGATTGACAGGCTCTATATTGACTAATACCTTTACATCGTAAAAACCAACTATTGTTTGACCACAAATTGACGATGATATTGGGTTAATCGATAAAAAACTTAAACAAGTGCAAAACTTAATGTAGTTATCAAGAGTACATATTGACATACCTTATTGAAGCTGGTAATTTTACATCATCAAGTCAGCAATTCATTTCCGATAATCTGACGTTAAGATTGTGAAATGGTTAGCGACATTTAGGACTATAATACTAGACGGAATTGAGAGGAACAAGTTAAATTTGAACTAACAATATAACAATAACACACACACCGATTTGGTGTAAAAGAATTGATATTTAATACTATAACATAGACTATGAACGCCACAAAAATAATCGAAGCTATGACACCAATAATCCTAGCAATCATTGGTGCGTTAACCACAATTGCTGTAGCTCGTATCAATAAAAAACCACCCACAAATTAATACATATAGTTATTGCTCTATTTTCCTGAAATGGTGGTTTAATATTACAGAGACAGATACAACCGAAAGTTGAAACAGAGGAAAAATTAGAAGATTGCTTCATTATAACTCCAATCGGCTCGCCTGATTCCGATATTTACAGGAAGACAACAGGATTACTCGCTAATGTACATAGATTATATATGGCTTATTTACTGATAATGCATATTCGAATACTTCTTTCAAACGCCCTAAAAATGAAGCAATGTAATCAGGCATGTCAGCATATAACTCGTTATCATTGAGCCCAAGGAGTTCCAAATAATCTGGACTAGCATTAAATAACTCAAGAAAATGATCTTCACCGCCATACTTTACCAATAAGTCCTCCTGCTCGTTATTCAAAGCAGGAATCAACTCATCATCAATAAAAGCAATTGCCTCTTGGATTTCTGCAGGGACGAAATGCGCTTCCAGATCATCGTCCCCATCCAAACCACCCTCGGGTAGGTCATAATTAACTCTATATGCCCATTCGCTTAAAGTCGCATCAAATAACAGCTTTGCTTTTGTCGAATTTAGCTGCTTAGTATAATACATCATCAATGCATACGTACCAAAATCCACTACTTTCTGTATGTTGTCTATTTCAAAATATTTAGCCCTTGTTCTTCCCATAACGATCTATAAAGATATAAAAAATAAAAGGTGGCAACCTGATGTTACCACCCTGCTCATATAGCTATAAAGTGATGGAGTGGAGGATTCAGCGGGAATCGCAAAATCCCAGAGAGTTGATGCTAAATAATGACATTGAACCATCTGATTACAGAGTCATTAAAGAACAGTGTAAAGAAAAAATCACACGACTGGAAGGCCAATTAAATCACATGACGGCACAAAATGCAGTTATTTTAGATATTAAGCCGATTGCACAACAAGCATTCGAAAACCTGGAGCACCTAGACAAATTATACGAAAAAGCAGGCGTAGAGGGTAAAAGATACCTAGTGGGATGTTGTTTCCAGAGAAATTAACCTTTTCTGAGGGGGATGTCGAACCACAAAGATGAATGAAGCGTCAGAACTTATTTATCTGAAAACCAATGAATTACAATAAAAAAATGGGGACAAAAACCTCTTAAAAAGTCTTTGCCCCATAAAGGGTGGCCTTCCTTGCTCTTGTCGACGGATTTTATGTACGATTTGACGCGTCTAGCGAACCTAAAGGGGAAATGATGGAGATTGATCCACGACTTTCAGAGAAAAATTTTGCTCTTTAGTGCGTTTTAGTCGCATGCGCATAACCTCAATCAATTTTATAACTAGTAGGGAATATTCAAAGTTCTCTACTAGGTAGCTTTCAATCAAAAAATTGGCTAGTAGAGTATTTCCTATATAACCTTAATCTCCTTCTATTGTTAGCGTAAAGGAATAGCTTGTATTTTGCAAATCTTCATTAAGAAGTAATTCGACGCATTCGATAATTCTATTCGGTGGTATTGAGACTCCCAATTTCCTTAACTCCACGGCTTCCTTTTTCGGAACTTCAAAACCTTTGTTTTTTCGATGATGTGCAGTACCATCCATATTTACAGCATAGATTTCCTTTTTAGAGTTGCTTGCGTATATATGATAATGACCTTGCACCGGTATATTTGCATCTGCTGGGTCTTTCCTCCATAGATTGGTTGTCTTAGAGAACTTATTGTATGTTTCGTGTTCAAGTAAAAGTTCTTTATCACCTTGAATAATAATTTGAATGCAATATCGGCTAGCTCTGTTATTTGCTGTGATACCACTTAATTCCCGGTTTCTTTGAGCAAGTGCTTTATTGTTATTCTCGGTTTTAACGTCTAAAGCTTCGTGAAGATATTTAGATAGTGATTTCATTTTGAATTTGTTTTAGTTTTTTGTTAGTCGTCCCATAAAGACCAACAGGGCATTATTTATGCTTCGTCAGCAACAAATGGAAGATTACGATCTTCACGTTGTTCTTGTTGCCATTTTGTAGGATCGTCAATCGTTGCAGGTTCACTAGCCACATGCTCTAAAATCTGTTCTTTAAGTACAATTTTATCCGCTTTTTCCAAGCTTTCGCAAAGAAAAACGATTTGTTCAAATGCTGGATATACCAATTAAAATGACCCCCGTTCGCCACTGCAAACTGTCCCCTCAGAGTTGAGGTTTGAAAAGAACAAAAAGTTGTTGTGCAGATCGGTTCCTTAAACGGATATTTTTTGTCCGGGTTAACAACTGTTATTTCTACAAAAATATATTTTCCGGATTAGTTTTTTTTCTCCTTAGTGATTCTCCAAACAATAAGTTGGTAAAGGGATTGCATGAACGTCTA
>CBFGNP010000318.1:0-5651 GCA_965650095.1 uncultured Pedobacter sp.
TATGCTGTTTTGCTGAAAAATCACATCAGTGCCTACCAGAAATTGTTTCACCGTGTCCGGCTTGACCTCGGAAGAACAGCGGCGATGAACAAACCTACTGATGAGCGTGTAGTTAATTTTGCGAAGGTGAATGACCCTCAGCTGGCCTCACTGTATTTTCAGTTTGGTCGCTACCTGCTGATCGCTTCATCACAACCCGGGGGGCAGCCCGCTAACCTGCAGGGCATATGGAACGATAAGATGAACCCACCCTGGGGAAGTAAATATACCATCAACATCAATACGGAAATGAATTACTGGCCTGCAGAGGTGACCAATCTGCAGGAAATGCATGAACCACTCATCAGCATGGTAAAGGACCTATCGGTTACCGGTCGGGAGACCGCCCGGCTGATGTATGGGGCAAAAGGTTGGGTGACACACCACAATACCGATCTATGGCGTATTACGGGGCCGGTTGATGGGATCTATTCTGCGATGTGGCCGATGGGCGGAGCCTGGTTAAGCAGGCACCTCTGGGACCGGTTTTTATATAGCGGCGACAAAAAATACCTCGAGTCTGTTTACGATGCCATGAAGGGCTCGGCCGAGTTTTTTGCAGATTTCCTGATTGAAGAACCTGTACACCAATGGCTGGTGGTTTCTCCGTCCATATCGCCGGAGAATGCACCGGCAGTTGCGAAAGGGAAATCGATAGCTGCAGGGGTGACCATGGATAACCAGATCGTACATGAGCTTTTTTCAAATGTCATCCGTGCTTCAGCATTACTGGGCAGAGATCAGGCATTTGCCGAAAAACTGAAAGGCCTAAGGAAACGCCTGCCGCCTATGCAGATTGGCCGGTATGGCCAGCTGCAGGAATGGCTACAGGATCTGGACAGCCCAACGGATCACCACAGGCATGTATCTCACCTGTTTGGTGTATATCCGGCTGGACAAATTTCTCCATACCGGACACCGGAATTGTTTGATGCCGCCCGTACTTCCCTGCGCTACCGGGGTGACGTTTCAACGGGCTGGTCTATGGGCTGGAAAATAAATCTATGGGCGAGGTTCCTGGATGGAAACCATGCTTACAAGCTATTGAGCGATCAGTTGTCGCCGGTAAGGGCCCAGGGCGAGGGCGGGGGGACTTATCCAAACTTATTTGATGCACATCCTCCCTTTCAGATAGACGGGAACTTTGGATGCACTTCAGGAATTGCAGAAATGCTGGTCCAGAGTTATGATGGTGCCATACATTTACTGCCTGCCTTACCCGAGGTCTGGAAAAGAGGAAGCATTGAAGGTCTGAGGGCAAGGGGAGGGTTTGAAATCCTGAAACTGCAGTGGGAAAATGGAAAGCTGAAGCATTTGGTCATCCGGTCTTTAAAAGGAGGCAATTGTCGCTTAAGGGTATCCGATCCGGTAAAAGGATTGGCGGGGCTGCGGCTTAAACGCGCTAAAGGTATAAATCCAAACCCTTTTTACCAGCTTGATGAGACTGCCGCAGCCCTTATTTCGGATAAAGCGAAGCTGAATGCCTTGAACCTGAAAGAGACGCTGTTGTTTGATTTTGATACCAAAGCCGGGCAATCGTACACCCTGGTTGCACAGTAATGTGCTGCCGAATGGAAGGCATAAAAATATATTCTATAAGCTAATAAAAACGTATCGATGAAACTAAATATAAAACTGTCCGTACTTATCTTGTTCCTGTGTTTTCAGGTTCGGGCACAACTCCGCGTTCCGGCTTTAGTGGCCGATCATATGGTTTTGCAGCGCAACATGCCCATTCCAATTTGGGGCTGGGCGAAACCAGGTGAAAAAATTAACATCCTGTTTAAGAACGAGGTTTATCGGGGAACGACAGCTGCCTCGGGTAAATGGACGGTTCGGCTGCCAGGACAGGCAGCCGGTGGCCCCTTTGAGCTGAGCATAAAAGGGCAGGATCAGCAGCTGGTCTTTAAAGATGTGCTGATTGGTGACGTGTGGATCTGTTCGGGACAATCCAACATGGTTTTTGACTTTAACAATGGCAGGGCAAGGGCATTATACGCCAAAGATATTGCTGCTTCCGAAAATAACCAGATCAGACAGATCCTGGTGTCCCGGGTAACCAGTCCTGTTCCGGCAGAAAACTTTAACAGTTCCGGATGGAAATCCGCCAGGCCGGAAATACTAAATGCCTTTTCTGCCGCAGCCTATTTCTTTGCCAGGGATCTATATGAAAAGAACAAGGTAGCCATTGGCCTGATCAATACCAGCTGGGGAGGTACAAAAGCGGAAGCATGGATCAGTGAAGCCGGCATTAAAGCTTTTCCTCAGTTTGAAAATGAAGTTAAACTGCTAAAAGATACGGCACAGATTGCCGCAAAAATAAAACAGCGTAAGTTGCTGGTGGCAGACTGGCATGAAAAAAATAAGACCGAAGACAAAGGTTATACGGATGGCAAGGCGAGTTGGGCAGCAACCGATTTTAACGATGATGCCTGGAAGACGGTGTCAGTGCCGGTTATGTTCGATCAGTTTGGCTTCTCCAATACCTTTGGCGTGATGTGGTTCAGGAAAGAAATAGCTATTCCTGCCGGGCTGAGTGGAAAGGATGCCATCATCAAACTTGGTAGTGTGGATGATGAAGATGAAACATTTATCAACGGCATAAGGGTGGGCGGTTATGCCAACCGCGAAAAAGCCAGGGAGCACCATGTTCCCGGTAATCTGATCAAAGCTGGCAAAAATATCATTGCAGTACGGGTGATCAATTGGAACGGGCCGGCAGGCTTTGCAGGAGATATGCCCATGGTGCTCGACTTTGGTACGAAAGTAATCCCGATTAAGGGAACCTGGAAGTATGAACCTGGCAGGAAGACGGGACAGCTTCCCGGCGCATATAATACGCAGGACCTGAGTGTTTCCATTTACAACGGGATGATTGCTCCCTTGATTCCTTATGCCATAAAAGGGGCCATCTGGTACCAGGGCGAAAGTAACAGTACCAGGGGCAAGGAATACAGAGAACTGTTTCCGGCCATGATCGCCGATTGGCGTTCCAAATGGAAGCAAGGCAATTTCCCTTTTATTTTTCAGCAGCTGGTGAATTTTAAACAGGTTGTTCCCCTTCCCGCTGAAAGTGACTGGGCGGAGTTGAGAGAAGCCCAGGCGATGACGCTTTTGAGATCTCGAAACACAGCCATGGCGGTAGGCATCGACATTGGCGAGGCAGATGACATTCACCCCGTTAACAAACTGGATGTAGGCAGGCGCCTGGCCCTGGCCGCAAGGAAGCTGGCCTATGGAGAGAAGAAACTCGTTACATCGGGACCGGTTTATCAGTCTTTAAAAATTAAGGACAATGTAGCCATCCTTAATTTTAAGCAGACCGGACGCGGGCTAAAGGCTAAAGACGGAAAGGCACTGAAGTATTTTGCCATAGCCGGTGCTGATAAGAAATTTTTCTGGGCCGATGCGGTCATCGATGGTCAGCAGGTGCTGGTATCCAGTAAGGCTGTTCCTCATCCCGTTGCTGTACGTTATGCCTGGGCCGATAACCCCGAGGGTTGTAACCTGAGTAATCAGGAAGGCCTACCGGCCTCACCATTCCGGACTGACAACTGGGACAGAACCAAATAAAGATCAATAAATCATTTATACCAGCGATTTGCCCCTATGGTTCCCTTCATCATAAAAAAATAGGGCTGCTTTATATTTTATACCAAATTATACGATACGATGATGAATAAAAAACGATACTGGTTTGAAGGCGTTCCGCATGTGTTATTGCTCTTCACGCTTTTCACGCTCTTCACGCTCTCCACGCTCTCCACTGCAAATCTGTTTGCCCAGTCGACGATTGACCTGACAGAGCGGTTTGATCACGCAAACCGCAAACTAATGGTTACGGGGCGCGGCTCGGTGAAAGTAGCGCAGGGCGTTTTAATAAGTAAAGATGCATACGCTTCTTTTGGTGATGCCCAAATGGAAAATTACGAGTTTAGCTTTAAAGCTCGTACTCCTGTAAAAGAAAAGGAAGTACAGATCTGGTCGGGGTTCAGGGCCTCCGGCAGAAACGACAGGTATATCCTGGGTTTAAGAGGCGGTGTCCAGAACGACTTGTACCTGGCCCGCCTGGGTTATATGGGCACAGATGATCACCTGGCTTTGAGGCATCTCAATTTTCCATTGGTACCGGGCAAATGGTACGACATTAAAGTGCAGATTGCCGGAAACCGGATCAAGGTATTTTTAAATAAAGAGGTGCTGCCATGGATTGATGTGAAAGATCCATATAGCTCATTTTCAGCAAAAGGAAAAGTGATACTCGGTGGAAGCTGGATCACAACTGAATTTGACGACCTGCAAATTAAACCCTTAAAAGCAGGTGAATTTAAGGCCGGACCGGTGAAAGAATATACAGTCAAACAGGCAGATAAAGAACAAAAGAGAATAAAAGAAAGAGCCGCCTACAAACCGGTCCTGGTTAAAAACATCAATGCTCCCAGAACAAAAATAGCGCTGGACGGTAACTGGCTTTTTAGTCCGGGTTACGAGACTGGAAATACAGCCGAAGCAATACAACCTGGAACTTCGGACAAAGACTGGCATGTGATGGTGGTACCTCAGTTCTGGAACCCAAACCGCGAGTGGCTGCATGGTGAAAAATACAATACAGCCAGTAAAGGGGTTTCTGATAACTATTACCAAAAGGAAATCGAGCGTTGCGAAGGCTATACTTTTGATTATAAAAAGACCGATGTTGCTTATTATCGTCAGTGGATAGAATTGCCGGAAAATATCAACGGCAGATACCTGGAGCTGACTTTCGATGCTGTATCTAAAATTGGAGAGGTATTTATCAATGGCAAAAGGGCAGCAGCCCCGCACATTGGTATGTTTGGCGAGTTTAAGGTCAACGCGACGCCCTTTTTAAAACCGGGTAAAAACCTGGTGGTGGTCAAAGTTTCCAGGGATTATGTAAAAGACATTAAGGATGCGGATGTGGTGACTGATGTGGCAGTTACGGTACCGGTAACCAATAAAATGTTGAAAGATCTGGCCCATGGTTTTTACAACGATGATCCTGCGGGCATCTGGCAGCCTGTAGCGCTGGTAATTACAGATCCGGTGAGAATTACAGCTGTATTTATTAAGCCTAAACTTACCGGGGCCAACATGGAGGTTACCGTTAAAAACAACGGCAACCAGCAGCAATATTTTAATATTGGTACGGCTATAGCCGAAGATCAAACAAAGAAGAAGTTATATACGGCGGTAGACCTGAAAGGATTGAACCTGAAGGCAGGAGAAGAGAGGACTTTTACCTACAGCGTTACGAATTTAAAACCCCTGCTGTGGGAGCCGGCTACACCGAATCTATATGATTTCAGCTTTATGGTCAATACGGATGCTAAGGAAACCGACCGACTTACGATTCAGTCGGGCTTCCGTACATTTGAAGCGAAAGGCGATTTCTTTTACCTGAACGGGAAGCAATATTGGCTGAGGGGTGGTAACCACACCCCAATGTCGCTGGCGCCAAATGATACGGCACTGGCCAATCAGTTCAATAAACTCCTGCATGAGGGGAATATTGCCATCACCAGGACACACACGGCTCCTTACAATGAATTGTGGCTGTCCTCCTCAGATAAAAATGGGGTGGGTGTAAGTTA
>CBFGNP010000319.1:0-5626 GCA_965650095.1 uncultured Pedobacter sp.
TAATTTAATTCTTGCTTCCAGTGCTTTTATGCCATAGTAATTCAATTTATTCCGCCTGTTCCTTGAATCGCTGGTTACGATCGGATCAACCGGTAACAACAAATTTGCGGCCTCCGTCAGATCAGCTAAGGCGAATTTCACCACATCAGCAGTGGTAGACGGTACAATTGCATTTTCGTTGACATCCTTTTTGTAAGGGATGGCTTTTAAATTGGCACCCGTAGTATATTCAGGCCCGAACATCCGCAATAAATCAAAATGTACAAATGCCCTTAAGGCCAAAGCCTCACCGCGCAGCAGTGCGTATGAATTGTTGGTTAACACAGATCGGTTCGTCTCCGTATTTGCAATTATTTTATTTGCTGCGGCAATTGCACTGTAACTGGCAGACCAGATGGCATTGGTATACCCTGCTACTTCCGCTGAAGCATAGTTCAGGACTTGCGTTTGTTGCAGTGAAACGTCTGCGTTGCTACTAAGTGACGAATAATTTTGTGCCAGCGCAGAAACGAAACCCATGGAAAGGTTATCGCCGTAAAGACTGTTGCTGGCCAGCTGGCCATACACGCCTGATAAAGCCTGCTGAAAACCGACTTCTGACGTAAAGAGCTGTTTTTCAGATAAATCTGTTTTGGGCTTTACATCCAAAAATTTCTTACAACTGGAAAACATCGCAACTATTGCAAGAATTCCTATGATTAATGTTGTTCTTTTCATTGGGATATGAATTTGTCGTTTGAATTTAGAATCTTGCACTCAGGCCAAATGTATATTCTCTGGAAAACGGATTGTCTGTACCACGTTCAATTTCAATGGTGCTGAAGTTGGCCAGGTTATTTGTTGTTGCATTAAGGGTCAGATTCTGCAAGCCCAATCTTTTAACAAATGGGGTTTTGAACTGATAGCTTACATTAACTGAGCTGAGCTGGATGTTGTTGTCGCGCTGAACAAACCTTGAGGTCAGTTGTGTTGGTATTGGCGTACCGGAAGTAATCCTTTTGTAGGGACTGATACTACCAGGTCCGGTCCAGCCCAGGTCATATGCTCTTCTGTCTACATTGTTGCGCGCATCAACAGCTTCCACCCGGTTCAACAGCGTACTGTTGTACAGATCAGCACCATAGTTATAATTGATGCTGAAGTTTAAGCCAAAACCTGCATATAGGAAATTTGAATTTACAGCTCCTGTCCACTTGGGGCGGCTGTCACCAACATAGGTTTTATCATTAACGTCCCAAACAAAGGTTGGGGTGCCATCTAATTTAAGATAAACCTCCTGACCGGTAACCGGATCAATGCCCAGGGATCTCACCGCATAAATGGCTGTTGTTGACCTGCCTTCAATAAACTGTGCATTTTCAACAGTCTGATCGGCGTTATTGATATTCAATGCAGCATTGAAGGCTTTAAGTTTCTCCGAAATTTCTTTTAATACAGATTTATTAGTGGCTGCGTTCACAGAAACATTCCATTTTAATCCTTTACGAGGTTGGGATAGTATGGTGTAACCCAGGTCGAACTGCAATCCCCTGTTCTGGATTTTGCCTAAATTTTCAGTATACGAAGGAAAGCCGGTACTAGGCGCCAGCGAAACTGTAGTCAGGGCGTTCTGCGTGACTTCATCATAAAATTCCGCATTGAAAGTCAAACGGTTGTCCAGAAATGCCGATGCAATACCAATATTCGACTTCAGTACTTGCTGCCAGCTCAAATTCGGGTTTCCAAGTCCACCAGGGAAAGCACCCACTTCACCAAAATACCCTGTTGATGTGCCAAGATTATACCTGAACTGCGCTGCATAAGGATTTTGTACCGATGTACCGGTAGAACCATAACTACCGCGTATCCTCAGGAGGTTGATGGTTTGGCTGTCCTTCAGGAATGCTTCATTATTTATGTTCCAGCCTAAACCAGCAGACCAGAAATTACCAAATTTATTATTTTCTCCATAAGCGGAAGATCCGTCTCTGGTATAAGTGAAATCGGTAAAATACCGGTTATCATAAGAATAGTTGGCACTTCCGGTATAGGAAAGATTGTTAATTGTACTTTCGGTTCCCGTAGGCCTGCTGTTTAAATATTGCGCAGCAAACAGGATGTTATCTAAACGATCAAAAGGAAAACCCTGCGTAGAAACAGCATAGGAGTTGAAGCGTGAGCTGGCCAGCCTGAAGCCTGCAAATACAGTAACACCATGCATTCCAAAATTCTTGTTGTAATTTACCGATCCCGTACCATCCATTACAAAAGCGGTACTGTTGTCTATTGAATAGGTACCCCTTGCACTTAAATCCGCGACACCATTGAACCGGCTATCGAGGGCCGAGTAGAAATTATCCACAGTCCCGTTAACTTTTGTGATGCCCAGAGCGCCATTGAACCATAAAGATTTATTGGCATCGTAACGTACGGTAGTATTGTTCCTTAAATTAAAATTCTTATTCCTATTGTCAATGGTATTATAAGTAATATCCATCAATGGATTTAATACAACGGAGCCTGCTACACCAAAGCCCAGATTGATGTTTTCCAGGTACTTGTTTACATGACCATTTTCATCATAAGGTTTCCAGTATGGGTTCAAATCCAGGTACTGGCTAAATGAGCCATAAGGTGAATCGTTGGAATTCACCTGCGTTGCTATGGTATTATTTTGGAAGGTCAGTTTATTCGTTCTGTAACTCAGCGTAAAACTTCCGGAATAATTTTTCCTGTCCTGTCCTTTCATTACGCCCTGTAGCAGATTCCCGCTAAAAGTCAGGTTAAAGGTCAGCGACTCGTCACCTCCTCGTAAAGACAGGTTGGTTCTGTTGTTGATCCCTGTTTGAACAGGAATGGATTTCCAGTCGGTATTTACACCGCTTAACACCGCTTTATACCGTTCAGAATTGATAAAATCACCTCGATAACTGTTGACAAATCCTACACGACGCTCAAAATCCAGTTTTTCTGTCGCATTCAGCATGTTATAAACAGACAAGTCAGGAGCTGATAAAGTAAAATTGTTACTTAGCGACACCTCTACTTTTCCTCTTGGTGGCAGGATCGTTGTCACAACCATCACACCATTACCTCCACGAGAACCATACATTGCCGTGGCCGAAGCATCCTTTAATAAAGTTACCGAAGCAATTTGATTCATGTCTAAGTCTACGATCGCCTGTAATGACACTTGAAAGCCATCAAGGATGAACAGTGGTGTATTGGGGTTTCCAATAAGTTCTGACCCAAGGGTTGGATAGGATGTCTGCCCACGCATGGTCACCTCAGGGAGCGCGTTGATGTTCCCTCCTATCTTGTTGTTGGGAATCATTCTGAAAGACGGGTCAAGGGCAGCAACGCCGGCAAACACATTTACCGGACTCACAGCCTTAAGCTCGGCAGCAGTCATGGTTTTGGCAGCCCCGGTATAGGTACTGACCTTCCTGTCAACCATCCCTGTAATCACTGTCTCATTCAATGAGTGCTGCTCTTCATCCATGTAAATGGAATAGTTTGAATTTGGTGAAATGGGCACATCAACCGTCTTATAACCTACAAATCTGAATTCCAATGATTCTGCACCTTTGGATATGCTGATGGTAAATTTTCCATTTTTATCCGTCTGGACCGCTGACTTTGTTCCCTTAATTGACACGGTAACGCCTGGGATGGGTTTGCGGTCTTTGGCATCACCTACAAAGCCGGAAATGACTTCCTGACTGACCTGTGTGCCTGCTTTGACGACCACAGTCTTGTTGCGGATAATAAATTCCAGGTTTTGTCCGGCAAAAACCTGGTTAAGCACAGCTGATAACTCAGCATCTTTAACGGTGATGGTCACCGGGGACGAATTTTCCAACAAATTGTCCGTATAAAAAAAGTTATAACCTGTCTGTTTGTTCAATTCCTTAAAGACAGATCGAAGTGAAGCATTTGACTTACTTAAAGTCACTTTTTGGGCAAGGCTCGACGCACTTACCTGCATAAAGCATGCTATTATTATTACGATGGTTAAGCGCATGATTAACAATAATTTTGGGTACAGCCGCTTAGGCATACCAAATTCCCTTGATTTTTGATACATTAGTAGTCGGTTTGGTTAAGCAGCCTCTTTTGCGTTGGACCGTAGAGAGGCCTGCGATTATCATTTTGATTTTTAATTGAATGTTCCAAACTTTTACCAGGTTCTGATGGCTAATCAGAGCCTGGTTCCGTTTACAACATCTTCAGCTAGTGTAATTTTCTTTTCATGTGGTTTAGTTCAAGATTAGTATTCTGTTAATTATTAAGTCAGGTATTATTTTGATACATATACGGTTCTTCCCTTGACTTCAAAATGGGCTTCTCCGGTTGATTCTACGATCTCAAGGACTGTTGACATTTTATCAAACCTCGACACTTTACCACTGAAGCGCTGGTTGGTTCTTTCGCCAATATAAACGACCTCAACGTTATACCAGCGCCCGATCATTTTCATGAAGGTTTCAATGGATTCACTTTCAACAACAAATTCATTATTTTTCCAGGCAACAGCCAGATCGGTATCCGTTTCTTTGATCTGTATTTTACCACCATACAGCTTAGCCTGCTGCCCGGGCTTTAATACTTTGGAATTACCGGATGCCGATAATTTTACGCTTCCTTCCAGCAAGGTAGTTTTTTCTACGAGGTCATCATCATAACTGCTAACGTTAAAATGTGTGCCCAACACTTCTATTTCCTGCCTGTTTGTCTTCACAATAAAAGGGTATAGCTTATCCTTCGCTACTTCAAAATACCCCTCACCAATAAGCTTGACCTCACGTTTTCCATTTTGAATCAGGGAAGCGGTATAGGTGAGGCTTGAAGCTGCATTCAGATAAACAAGTGAGCCATCAGGCAAGCGTACCTGATAGGTCTCTCCCCTGGCGGTAGACAATGTGTTCAAGGCATTCGGATCGGAAACCTTCTCATCAACTTCGTACACCAATCTGCCATCATCCGTCTTGGAGATGATGATCCCTGATTCCCTTCCTATTTCGCCCTTCGATGCATTGGCTAAACTGATCTTCCTGCCATTCGCCATTGTAAGCGTCGCGCCAAAGTCACCCGGCTTAACATCCTGTGCCTCCACTTTGACAGCAGCCGGAAGCTTTGCTGATCTGTAATTGAAAAAATAAACTCCTGTGCAAATGACGGTCAGAGCGGCAGCAACAGCAGCAATTTGCAACCAGCGTTGAAGGGTTTTATTCTTGCGTTCAGGCGTAGCCGGAGCTGCTTCCTGAATCTGAACGAACAAATCCCGGTCAACCTTTGCCAGTACTTCGGCAATGGCAGGATCAGTTTCATAGCGTGCATCCTGAATTTCTAAAGCGTCAATGATGATATCTTTTAATCGATCCCTATCTTCATCAAGTTGAAAGTAATTCATCAGACGCTGTGTTTCTTCAAGGCTACAGGTATTGTCCAGGTATTTTTTGAAGAGAATATGGAGTTGATCGGATGGTTTCAAGTTTAATTTTTACAGCTAATACGGAGTTAAGCAAAAATATCCTTAGTCGGTTAATAAAAAATTAACAATTATTTTCCAAAAATAACGATCAGGATCATATGCCTTTGAATAAAACCCCTAAAACTACCGAAATGGTAAGTGCAGAAGAATCTC
>CBFGNP010000320.1:0-5623 GCA_965650095.1 uncultured Pedobacter sp.
TTTTCTTTTCAGAGTGACCCCTAAATGTTCTGGTTGGAGCAAACTCTCCCAGCTTGTGACCAACCATGTTTTCTGTTACGTATACCGGTATAAATTTATTACCGTTATGTACTGCAAATGTATGTCCCACAAAATCTGGTGAGATCATTGATCTGCGAGACCAAGTTTTAATTACAGACTTCTTGCCTGAATCATTCATAGAGACTACTTTCTTCTCTACGTTATGGTCAATATAAGGTCCTTTTTTAATCGAACGAGCCATTATTTCTTCCTTTTCTCTATGATGAAACGATTTGAGTATTTTTTAAGTTGACGGGTTTTATATCCTTTAGAATATACACCGTTCCTTGACCGGGGCTGACCTCCTGATGAGCGACCCTCACCACCACCCATAGGGTGATCTACCGGGTTCATCGCTACCGGACGCGTTCTCGGACGACGGCCTAACCAACGGCTACGACCAGCTTTACCTAAAACCTCATTTGCATGATCTGAATTGGAAACAGCTCCTATAGTTGCCAAACAAGTAACAAGGATTAACCTTGTCTCGCCTGAAGGCATTTTCAATGTAGCATATTTACCGTCACGTGCAGCTAATTGTGCGTAAGCACCAGCGCTACGTGCCAACTGAGCACCACGACCTGGATGAATCTCCACATTGTGTACAATAGATCCCAATGGGATATTGCTCAATTTTAATGTATTTCCCACTTCTGGAGTTGCAGTATCACCCGACACTACCTTTTGCCCAACTTGCAATCCTTCCGGTGCAATAATGTAACGCTTCTCGCCGTCTGCATAATGTAACAATGCAATACGTGCAGTACGGTTAGGATCGTATTCAACAGTCGCTACTGTCGCAGGAATATCAAACTTCTCACGTTTAAAATCAATTAAACGATAAGACTTCTTGTGACCACCACCCATGTAGCGCATAGTCATCTTTCCTGTATTGTTACGTCCTCCCGATTTCTTAGAAGATACAACCAATGATTTTTCGGGCTTGGTTGCTGTAATCTCCGTAAAACTGGCACCTACTCTAAAGCGGGTTCCCGGAGTGACTGGTTTAAATTTTCTTAAGCCCATAGTTTATAAATAATTCAATTCTTATTAAATATTCGAGTAATAATCAATTGTCTCTCCTGCAGCCAGGGTTACAATCGCTTTCTTGTATTTCGGGCTACGTCCCGTCACTAATCCACCTTTAGTATTTCTGGACTTAACTTTACCATTTACCACCATTGTATTAATGGCTAAAATGTTTACGCCGTACATTTTTTCTATGGCTTGCTTAATCTGCAATTTATTTGCTTTGTGTTCTACTTTAAAAGTAAAGCGGTTAGACTTCTCTGTTAATGCAGAAGCTTTCTCTGTTAATATTGGTTTCTTTAAAAATTCCATATTACTTGGCAAATGCCTCCTCAATTGTTTTAACAGAATCCGCAGTCAACAAAAGCTTGCCACAGTTCAATACATCATAAGTATTTAACTGATCTGCAGTAATTACTTTCACTTTCTGAATGTTTCTGCTTGATAAATAGATATTGTTATTTTGTGAAGGTAAAACCAACAATGTCTTTTCGTTAGTTAGATTTAATGCGCTAACTAAATTGATATAGTTTTTAGTTTTGATCGTATCAAAAGTAAAATCTTCTAAAACCACAACATTATTGTCCTGTGCTTTGTATGATAAAGCAGACTTACGTGCCAATGATTTTAATTTCTTATTCAATTTGAAGCTATAATCACGCGGCTGAGGGCCAAATACACGACCACCGCCATTGAACAATGGAGATTTAATACTTCCCGCGCGAGCACCACCGGTACCTTTTTGCTTGTATAATTTACGGGTTGAACCAGCAATCTCATTACGTTGTTTAGATTTATGAGTACCCTGACGCTGATTAGCCAGATACTGTTTTACATCTAAATAAATTGCGTGGTCAACAGGCGATATACCAAATACCGACTCAGGAAGCTGCACCTTGGCACCTGTCTCTTTTCCTGAAATGTTTAATACTTTAACTTCCATCTGCTTACTTATCTAAGATTACGTAAGAACCCTTAGCTCCTGGAATGGAACCACTAACTACAACCAGATTTTGATCAGCATAAACTTTCAAAACCTGTAAGTTCTGAACCTTCACTCTGTCTCCACCCATTCTACCCGCCATACGCATACCTTTAAATACACGAGAAGGATACGAAGCAGCACCCAATGAACCTGGAGCACGCATCCTGTTGTGTTGTCCGTGAGTTTGTCCACCAACACCACCGAAACCATGACGTTTTACAACACCCTGGAAACCTTTACCTTTCGAGGTACCAACTACATCCACAAAATCACCTTCATTAAAAATGTTAACCGTTACCGTATCACCTAAGTTAAGTGATTCTTCAAACGGCTCAAATTCAACAAGTTTACGTTTCGGCGTAGTGCTTGCTTTTGCAAAGTGACCCCTAAGAGGCATGGTAGTGTTCTTTTCTTTGGCTTCGTCGAAACCTAACTGAACTGAAACGTAACCGTCTTTCTCTGCGGTCTTAACCTGTGTAACTACACAAGGTCCAGCTTCGATCACCGTACACGGTATATTCTTACCGTCGGCGTCGAAAATGCTGGTCATTCCTACTTTTTTTCCAATAATACCTGACATTTTCTTTTTTTAATTTAACACCCATCGAAGCAGTAGGGCTTCGTTCAAGGTGGATACACATCCCTGTTAAGGGAGGGCAAAAATAGGAAAGAAATCTTAATTTTCAAATAGTTAGCTAAATATTTTTTCAAATAACAGCTAAAAATTTGTTTTCGCCGGATAGCATGCTATTAAAGGAAGTTTTAATGTACCAGGTTATCGCTTAAACTATATAAAATGACGGACAAAACCATTAAGCCAATCAAAACATACAGATAATCACGTTCTATCAGGAAGCTAAAAATCGAAAAAACAACCCGTGCTATCGGCGTAAAAATCAGCAATACCGCACCTAACTGGATGATAGCAGCGCCGTCTCGAGCCGCTAAACCAACGAGAATTGCCCCAATTGATGACAACCCGGATCTTCCGGGATTGAACTTTGCATAATCAACAACATTTGAATGGTTAGAAAAAAGGTAGATTAGTCCTCCAATAAATACAACGGCTATAGAAGCAATTACGCCAACCCGCAGTAAAGTTCCCAGAATAATCTGTATGTCCTTATCTGCAAAAAAATTCTTGTTCCTGTTGCTCATAATTTACCTGTTAGACCATTATAAATCATTTGCAGCGCTAAAAAAGCAACCACAACAGCGAATACCATTTTTAATTTATCTGTCTTGGTTTTTACTAATATCCTGGATCCGATAGTTGCCCCCAGCAATACACCAACAGTTACGGGCATTGCTATCCCCGGATCAATCTGCCCCCTGTGAAGGTAAACTATTGCACTTGCAGCGGCAGTTACCCCCATCATGAAATTACTCGTTGTAGTCGATACTTTAAAAGGAATTCGCATCACGTTGTCCATGGCAACTACCTTCAATGCCCCAGAACCGATTCCAAGTAAGCCTGATATGATACCAGCAATAAACATGACTAAAAATCCGCCGACCACATTGTGCACCGCATATTTTTTCAGGCCAAATTCGGTGGGATAAGTACCATTCAGCTTAAAAAAAACAGACAGCTTACCTGAGGTATCATTGTCAGATCGATCAACTTTTTTACGCACCATCATAGCAGCAGAAAATAAAAGGATCAAACCAAAAATAACAGCTATATAACTCGGATTAATAAAGACCGTCACAATTGCGCCAATAATCGCACTTATCGTGGTGGCGATTTCTAAAAACATACCTATCCTGATGTTTGTTATCCCTTCCTTAACATAAGCCGCAGCCGAACCGGAAGAAGTAGCAATCACTGATATGATAGATGCACCAATGGCATAATGAATATCAACACCAAGTACAAGTGTCAGCAAGGGAATGATAATTACTCCTCCTCCTAAACCGGTTAGTGACCCCACCAATCCAGCAAAAAAAGCCCCTATCAAAACAATAACTGTAAATAGTAACACCGACATTGCTGCAAATATACTATCTATAGGCTGAACACAATAAAATTAAAATATCAATGTTAATTAGACGTAAACCAATATTCTTAATACATTATGAGAAAATTCATACTCCCCATTATTTCGGCTTTAATACTTAGCTTTAGTGCTCAGGGCCAGTCAACAACAGATTCAACCAAGACTGATCCGAGTCTAAAAGGACAGTACCAGTTGATGCTTACGAAATCCAGGAACTTTGACGGATACAAACTAATAAATCCATCCAGAATTACTACATTCTGGAGAAATGTTAACGACACCTTAACGACAGGACGCAAACAACTTATAAATGCCACAAAAAAAATTGAAGAACAGGAGAAAGACATAGCCGACTTGAAAACGCAGATCAGTGGAAAGGAAGATTCATTGGCAAGTTCTAATGCAAAGGTAAATGAGATTAGCTTTCTGGGCATATCTTTCACCAAATCGACCTACAGTACAATGGTCTGGACTTTAATCATCGGCCTGGCAGCCGCACTTGCCATCGTGATCCTGAGATCTGCTAAACATATCCATGAAGCGAAATATCGCAGTACATTATATGAAGAAATCGCCCAGGAATACCAGTCTTATAAGACCAAGGCAAATGATAAGGAAAAAAAACTTGCCAGGGAGTTACAGGATGAACGCAATAAGCTAGAGGAATTAAGAAGCCGGGGCAGGTAGTTAAAAAAAGAAGGCCTTTCTGAAACGATCAGAAAGGCCTTCTTTTTTTTTAACTGTTTATAGTTATACTTTGATTTCAACTTCAACACCGCTAGGCAATTCAAGTTTCATTAAAGCATCAACTGTTTTCGAGTTAGAGCTGTAAATATCTAACAAACGTTTGTAAGCACATAATTGAAATTGCTCACGCGCTTTTTTGTTCACGTGTGGTGAACGCAAAACCGTGAAAATTTTCTTTTCTGTAGGCAACGGAATTGGTCCGCTAACTACTGCACCCGTAGGTTTAACAGTTTTTACGATTTTTTCAGCAGACTTATCTACCAGATTATAATCGTAAGATTTCAATTTGATTCTGATTCTTTGGCTCATGTTCTGTTTATTTAAGGCAGCTGGTTAGAGCTATTAATAACCGGCTGCCGATTTATTCTTATTCTGCAGATTTAACTCTACCTTTTGATTTAGCAATTACTTCGTCCTGAACGTTTTTTGGCGCTGGATCATAGTGATCAAACTCCATTGTAGACGTTGCACGACCAGAAGTGATGGTACGCAATTGAGTTACATAACCGAACATCTCAGAAAGAGGCACAGTTGCTTTAATTACCTGAGCACCATTACGTGTATCCATTCCTAAAAGTTGACCACGGCGGCGGTTCATATCACCGATAACATCACCCATGTTTTCTTCAGGAGTAAGGATCTCAATTTTCATGATTGGCTCCATCAATACCGGATTACATTTAGGCAAAGCCTCACGGTAAGCCATTTTCGCGGCAAGCTCAAATGACAAGGCATCTGAATCGACTGCGTGGAATGAACCATCAATTAAACGAACTTTCATGTCTGGAAGAGGATATCCAGC
>CBFGNP010000321.1:0-5615 GCA_965650095.1 uncultured Pedobacter sp.
AGCCATTCCGGGCGGAGACCTTTAGCATCGTATTTCTTCGTGAGGGAGAACTTAGTTTTCAGGCAGGACTTACTTCCCATTTGGTAAAAGCACCGGCGCTGATCACAATTGCACCAAGTGTGACCCGAAGCTTTAAACGCGCTGAGCTGAAGCCAGGCATGGAACTTCTCTTCTTTAAAGAGGCTTTCTTGGTTGAGCAGCAATCCGATGTATTCTTTCTGAACAAATTTCTTTTTTTTGAGGACAGTGACCGTCATGTTATCACACTGGATCCGCTGACATTGAAACGGCTGGAGGTCATTTACGCTCAGATCGCAGATTGTGTATCAGGTAATCTTGAGCACGAAGAGGCCATTATGCGAAATCTGATCTACATCCTCGTATATCACATTGATGGCTTTCACAAGCAGCATCAGGCACCCACAGGCGCCGGGATGACAAACCCCTTGTTTCAAAGGTTCAGGAATTTGCTCATCAAAGAATTCGTGAGGCATCGTTCTGTCAATTTTTATGCAGATGCACTGAATGTGACTCCAAAATATCTTTCCCAAATGGTAAAACGTGTGACCGGGCAAACTGCTGGTGAATGGATAGATAAGGCCGTATTGCTGGAAGCCAAAGTTCTATTACAAAACAACCACCTTAATATTTCAGAAATCAGCGACTATCTGAATTTTTCAGATCAGTCTTTATTCGGTAAATATTTTAAAAACCTAGAAGGCGTTTCCCCGATTGAATATCGCAAATCCCATAGCTGAAAATCTTTTTTTTATGCATAGCGCTCCGTCAGGAGAAGTTTAGACCAAAAGAAGGGAAAAACCGACCTTTTTTGATGCCGATACGCATCGGAGATTTGTACCGGCAGTCAGCACCAGCGTTGAATGCTGGGAATCATGAAGTATATTTCCGAAAAAGATAGAAAGTTTACAGATGAAATCGTGGTCAAGAGATATCAATCTCTGACGCGGTACGATTTCAAATGGCGCGATGGCCGAACCTGGCCCTGGATGTCCCTTGACCATAAGATTGTGTTGCCCGTAAAAGATAAAATACGGCGCGAGTTTACCACACCCGGCTCAGTCATCGTCATTGTGATGCTGGCAGGCAAACTAAATTATTCAGATTCATTTGGTTTCAAAAGAAAACTGCTCAAGGGAACTTTACTGGTCATGACCAATCGGTCTGGCAGGTATGAATATCAGATAAAAAACTCCCTTAACCATACCGATGCAGAGTTTATAGAAATAGAGATGGGGACAGGCGCAAGCTACGATGGCATCAGTTATTTGCAAAATGGCGGTTTGCCTGAGGAAAACGTGATTTATCACATTATTAGTCCCTCTCCAATAACGATGTTTGCAGGCCGATTTGAGAAAGACTTCGTGTACACCTTGCCAGAATCTGTTGACCATATGATCCTTTTTGTAGTCCGCGGTGCGCTGTGGATAAATGGCCTGAGCATAACAACTATGGACACCTTACTGATCGAATACAAACCCGAACTCACCTTGGAATTCACGAAAGACAGCGCAGTGTTGCTGTTTAATCTGCCTGAAAACAGATCAAAAAATTTAAAATCAAAGAAGATCCCTGCGAACAACAAGCTATGAAAACAATAGAAAAACAGAGCGACATGAAAATGATAAAAACAACCATTCTGCTACTGCTGATGACAAATGGCGTTTTTGCCCAGCTTAATCAGGATTCTCTGCTTAGGTTGTCCCTCCGGGAGGCGATTTCAACGTCAAGGCTAAGCAATAAAGCGATACAGGCGAGTAAGATTGAGGAAGAAGCTGTAAGCGAGGATTTCGAAGATGTGAAAGCATCAGTGCTTCCAAGTATCAGCTCTAGCGGCTCCTATCAAAGATTTACTAAACTCACCCTATACACTAACGGGCTCTCGGAAAGCAAGTCTGTACCCAAAAGGCCGGGACCTGACGGGGCCGATCTTGGCTTAAACGCCAGTCTTAACTTGTATTCAGGTGGCAGGACCAGGTCACTGCTCGAAGAGCAGCAACACAGGGCTGCGTTGGCAGAACTCGGAACCAGAGAAATAAGCGGAGGTGTCAGTCTCCAGGTGGCCGCCCAATACCTTGAACTGATCCGGCTCTCTGCTCAGAAAAAACTCGCCCAAGACCAGGTAAAAAGAGCTGAAAGCAGGTTGAAGAACATCAACGCACTTTACAAAAACCAAAAAGTGACCAGAAGCGATGTGCTGCGCGCCGAAGTGATGCTTTCCAATGTGCAGCTTGGTATGGAACAGATCCAGAACGATCTGCGGATTGCTGGAGACAAACTCAAAGTTCTGCTTGACCTTTCCGGTAACATCCGCTTACAAGCCATTGACAGCCTGGGGACGGACAGTCTTTCCCCGGCCGAGATCGGGAACCTGGTCACTGATGCGCCAAAATGCGTCATTTTCAGTGCTGAAATTCGGAGAGAACCTGAAAGTTCAACAGGCCAGGATCGAAGGCATCCGCAGCAGCTATTATCCGTCTGTCTCCCTATATTCCGCATACGGCATCTCCTATCCCAATACGATCTTCTTTCCACCAGTTGACCAGCCCTATTCCATTGGCTTTGTGGGATTGAAAATACAGTACAATCTTTCCTCCATTTATCACAATAAACATAAAGTAAGTTCTGGTCAAAAGAGATTACAGCAGCTAGCTGTGCAAAAAGAGAATCTGGCCGACAATATCTGGCAGGAAGCCGAAAGCCTGGCGATTAAATACCAGGAGGCTTCAAACAGAATCCAGGTCATCCAAAAGCAAATCGACCAGGCAGCGCTAAACTATAAGATCGATAGTTCGAAATATTTTAACCAGCTGGCACTGCTCACCGATCTGCTGGATGCGGACAACCTCTATCAGGAATCCAGGTACAGTTTAATCCAGGCAAAAGCAATGCGCCAGCTCCTGGTTTATCGCTTAAAGTATACATCTGGCAAACTATAACACAATTAAAATCGATATGAAAACGACTAAAACTTCAAATGTAAGCCTCGCAAACCGGGCCTATTTATTCATCGCAATTGCGGTTATTGCAACAGCCCTTGTGTATTTCAGTATCCATATTGCCGCGAACCTGAACTCCATTCAAACCAATGACGCACAGGTCGATGCCTATATCAATCCTGTATCTGCCCGGGCTGGCGGATTCATCAAAGAAGTTTGCTTTGAAGAACACCAGCTCGTCAAACGCGGGGATACACTGGTCATTCTTGAAGATCAGGAGTATCAACAGAAACTGAATGAAGCCAATGCTTTCATGGAAGATTCCGAAGCCCAGCTTGAAGTACTGGAGGCCAGCATCCATGCCGCTGAAACCGGTACACTGGTCAACCGCGACCAGATTCAGGCAGCCAAAGCGCGATTGGTGCAGCAGCAGTCCGAGATCAGGCGTTACAAAAACCTGATCAAAGAAGAGGCCGTAACCGGTGCGGACCTGGAATCTGTTCAGGCCAGATATGATGTCGCACTGAGTGATTTCCATGCAGCCCAAAGTGGACTTAAAACGGGCTTGGCAAAGGTAGAGGAACTGAAGTCACGAAAAGCCTTGCTGAATGCAGACCTGAAAAAGAAAGAAGCGCTATTGGCTCTCGCCAGAATAAACATAGCCTACACCATTATAAAAGCACCTTATGCAGGCAGGATGGGTAGAAAGACAATTCTGGAAGGGCAGCAGATCCAGCCGGGACAGCCCCTGGTTTCCATCGTTAACGAACACAAAAAATGGATCACTGCAAACTTTAAAGAAACCCAAATGGAAAACATGCGTGTCGGACAGCTCGTTAACATAGAGATTGACGCCATCTCCAAAAAGATTTACAAGGGCAGAATTCAAGCCATTTCAGCCTCAACCGGTGCAAAATTTTCCTTATTGCCGCCGGACAATTCTACTGGTAACTTTGTGAAAATCGTACAGCGGGTTCCGGTAAGGATCAGCTTCGATGAGCAGGATATTGAAGAGGTAAAATCAGGGATGAACGCAACCGTATCCGTATACTATAACTGACATGAAAGCTCCTGATTACGTCCATCCCCGGATAGCAGGCAGAACAGGTCTGCCCTTTCTGCTCTTTTTGATTATGCTATCGGGTATCGTGCAGTTCGCTGCCTTTGCCATGAGCCAGCAATACGTTATTTCTTCAATGGGCGCCCAGCCGGAAGAGATCACCTTTGCCCTCCAAATGACCTATGTAGGCATATTAGTTACCTTACCCATACATTTTCGGCTGATCCGCTATTTCGAAGTCCGCAACTACCTGATCTTTGCCATTACCCTGGGGATATTGCTCAGTATTGCCTGTGTTTACACCACAGCGCTTTTACTTTTCTTTATAATCCGTTTCCTGCAGGGAATTGTGGTATGTATGATCTGTGGCAGCATGCTGATGATACTTTCGCTTTATCTCAAAGCTGAGTACAGGCAAATCGCAGCACCATCCATATTTTACGGCACCATTTTGAGCAGCGGCGTACTGATCGGTTTAGTCTTCTCCCAGGTAGCACTCAACCAGGACTGGAAAGAAATTTACTGGTACCTCATTGCTTTTCAGGTACTATCCCTGCTGCTGATCCTCGTCATCTTCAATCGCAAATCGGGGATAAAACCCTATCCGCTGTACCAGATCGACTGGGCGGGATCCGTATTTTTCCTTGCCGCAGCAATATCACTTGCCTTTACACTGATTTTCGGTTCCAAATTTTACTGGTTTACCGATCCACGCATCCGGTTCTCTTCCTGCTTATTTTTTCTGATGCTCCTGCTTTACCTGTTTCGATCGGCGACAGTGAAACGTCCGCTGATCAGTATCAGTGCATTTAAGTATAAGAAATTCTGGGCAGGTCTGATCTTACTTACACTGTACTATGGCATCAAAGACAGTCTGAACCTGGTCTTCGGCTACACAGGTGCTGTGCTCCAATGGAGCCCCGGGCAGACCATGGCCTTAGGTATCATCAACATAGCGGGTGTAGTCACCTTTATGCTTATCTCAGGTAAACTGATCTTGAGAAAAAAAACAGTCGTCCCGGTGGTGCTGATCAGTGGTTTTGCCGTACTGTTGCTTTACCACCTCTGGATGTACCATATTTTTACACCTGATCTGTCCTTTGGAGATTTGATTGTGCCGATGTTCCTTCAGGGAGCTGCCTCAGGGCTGATCTTTGTACCAATCATGATCTTTACGCTGACATCCTTGCCCCCAACTACAGGGATGACCGGGCTGATTGTCGCAGCCTATGCCCGTTTTATTACTGTTCTCAATGTCAGCGCCGGATTCTATAACCTGCAGCTATATTATGGCCAGCTTTTTAAGGAACGCTTCCTTTCACACCTCAGCAGCGCTGATCACGCGGTTACCGAAAGATTGGCTTTGTTGCGACAGTTATTTATGAGTAAGGGAATAAGTCCCGGACAGGCAGAAAGCCTTGCCAATTTGAATCTAAGTAAAGCAGTGACCATACAAAGCCAGCTACTCAGCAATAAAGCAATATTCTTCTTCATGAGTGTGGCAGTTTCTGTGATACTAGCCATCCTGATCGTTATGACTTGCTTTGCTGTTACCCGGTCATTCAATAGAAAAATTAACCAATAATCCGATTACAAAT
>CBFGNP010000322.1:0-5608 GCA_965650095.1 uncultured Pedobacter sp.
ACCAAACAATTTGAAGGTTCAGAGATGTTATTTACCATCGCCAAACTACTATTCTTCCTGCTTCTTTGGTTTATCACAGGGATATTTCTTCTGCCAACACTGTTGAGAAAAGCCAAAGCACTGCTGGATGAAGAAACCTTACTGATCCTGGCTATCGGCCTGTGCCTGGGGATGGTCGTAGTGGCTACTCAGGTAGGCTTTTCGGCAGAGCTGGGTGCTTTCATCATGGGCTCTATTCTAGCAGAAACCACAAAAGCAGAGAAGGTGGAGCACCTGATCAAGCCGGTAAAGGATTTATTTGGAGCAGTTTTCTTTGTCTCTGTCGGAATGTTGATTGATCCGGTCACCATCATGGAATATAAATGGCCTGTTTTAATCATCACACTGTTTACTTTATTCGGCAAACTGCTCAGCACTACTATTGGTGCCTTGCTGTCCGGCCAGCCTTTAAAACAATCTATACAGGTAGGTATGAGTATGGCACAGATCGGGGAGTTCGCCTTTATTGTGGCTGCGCTGGGTCTTTCCCTTGGTGTAACCAGCGATTTTCTTTTTCCGGTTGCGGTAGGTACCTCGGCCATTACTACTTTCACTACTCCTTATATGATCAAGTTCTCTCCGGTCTTCTATGATTTTGTTGTAAAAGTGCTGCCTGAGAAATGGGTAACAAATCTTAATTCCTATTCTTCCAGCACGCAGAACATACAGGCCGAAAGTAACTGGAAGAAGTTAGTCAAGTCGTACATCAATATAGTGATCACCAATGGGATAATTTTGCTGGCGCTGGCTTTGTTATCTATCAATTTTTTATTTCCCTTTTTAGAAAAACAGATCGAGAATGGGAGTGTCGTAAGTATTTCAGCCCTTTTGATCTCCCTGGCTGTTGCCGCTCCTTTTTTATGGGCACTGATGGCCAAGCGGCCCAACAACCTCAGCTATAAGGAGCTCTGGTTAGATAAAACCTATGGTAAAGGACCGTTAATGGTGCTGGAGATTTCAAGGTTCCTTATCGGTCTACTGATTATCGGTTTCTGGGTGAGCGAGCTGTTCTCCACCATGGTTGCGATCCTAATCGCTGTGCCTGCGATAATTGTTGTACTGGTGCTATTTTCTCAAAGGATACAAATGTTTTATCAGCGTTTGGAAGGCCGTTTTTTAAATAATCTGAATGCCAGGGAAATGGCTGAGGAGAAGAGGAACGGTGCGACTGAAAATATTTTAAGTCAACATTTTAACCCGCAGTCAGATCTGTCGCCATGGGATGCCCACTTGATAGAAATGGAAGTTAACCAGCATGCGGATTATGTAGGGAAAACGTTATATGAGTTGGGCTGGAGAGAAAATTACGGCGTAAATATCGCTTATATAAAGCGGGGAGAAGCGTTAATATATGCGCCGGGAAAAGATAGCAGGGTCTTGCCGTTTGACCATGTGGGCATCATCGCAACGGATGAACAAATGCAGGAATTTAAGCCAGCGTTTGATGCAAAAGTAGCAACCGGGCAACTGGAAAATGGGATGCAGGATATTATTGTAGAAAAGATCATTGTAGACGAAAAAAATAAACTGAAAGGACTGACCATTAGAGATTCGGGGATCAAGGAGCGTACAAACGGCTTGGTTGTAGGGATAGAGCGAAATAAGGAGCGGATATTAAATCCGAACTCGACCACCACCTTCGAATGGAACGATATTGTCTGGATCGTAGGAGAAAGAAAGAAGATACAGCAATTAAACGACCCCGGTTTTATCAGTTGATCCAGGCGAAGGTCAAGCTACATTTTATCAGCAGCTGTTCTTTTTACTGGCTAAAAGGAGCCCTGCGGCAACCAACAGCATTCCTGCCGCAATAAACTTGCGGTGTACTTTTGGCTTGCCTGGTAAACCTCATCCTCTGTCAAGGCGTATAAATATATAGCGACTTATACGGGCTACCGAACTCATCACTTCCGGACCCGGTAAATCCATTTACACCGTTTGACCCGGTAAGCGGCCTTACAATGCCCTTACCAATACCACTGACCTCTGCCCAACGGTCAGTTGCCGGGTCATATTTAAAAAACTGTTGATCCACATTCCGCATACCACTATAAGAGAAAGACTCTCCAAGCCCTACATAACCGAAATTCCCTATAGAAAAATTAGTAAACAAGACTTCACCTTTCCCTGGATAGTCCGCTTTTCTAGACCATCGATCGGTGGCAGTGTCATAACACCAAGTCTGTTTTGTGGGAACAGGACTTCGCTGCGAGCTTAATTCGGCCGCGGCCCCGGCAACAATGTACAATTTTGAACCAATTGTAAATGTAGCACTTGAAACTCTTCCTTCCGTCAGAGGAAAATCACTCACCTTCTGCCATACTTTGGCAGAAAGATCATACGACCACATATCTCTATAAAAAACGTTTAACATTGATCCCCACGAGAATGGGATATATCCTAAGCCCACAAATATTTTATTGCCGGAAAGAATTGAAACTGCATCCGTTCTTGTTTCACCTGCAAAGTCTGCCTCCCTGGTCCAGGTATTCGTGTTTATATCATATACATAGTGACTCTTTGTGGTGTTTAGACCGATTCTTGACCCAGCTATAAAGTGCACTAATGACCCTTGTTTAAGAATTGCCGGGCTTTCAAACCTAAAGGTATTTTCGTACGGCATCAGTGTTACTTTTTCTTTCGTCTGGTAATTGTATTTGTAAAACTGTGCCTGGTCATACACGCCAAATGATGTCAGCCTGTAAATATAAATCCAGTTGCCTTTCATAAAACAATCAACAACACCAATCTGCCCCCCTATATCCGCAGGTAGATCATCCAATTGCTGCCAGGTACCCTCAAGGAGCGCAAGCTGTTTATTATAAATAACATTCAATTCGCCAATCGCCAGTTTTAACGTATAAAGGCCGGGGGGCAATTGTTTGCTGACCTCTACTAGAATAGAACTTGCGTCGGCACTAGTGTTTAAAGATTTTATCTCTATTTCTGTCTCATTCAGGAAAACCTTTGTCGTCGCGGCATTGAGTTTGCCAACGTTGATATTCAATACAAAAGGCCTTCCAAAGCTAAGTGTCGCTTCCGGCAATACAATCCTTGGTGATATCTTGTTAATTGGCTGATTAGCTGAATATTCAATTAAGTTGTCGCGTACCGCATACGCCCTGGCATAATAAACTGCCCCGGTATCCAGCCCGGCGATCTGTTGGTTAAAGTCAACTGATGTAATGGTCTTGCCGATGCTGTATTTTATTGCATTTTCAAAAGTTGGATTAAGCGACTTTCCAAGCAGCAGGCCATATTCAATTTCGCCTGATGTGTTGCGTATATCTAATGTTCCAGTAACTTTATAAGCATTAAATGCCTCAATTTTTACTGGCAAAATAGAGACTCTAAAAGAATCCGCATCTATTTTTTCAACGATCGTCTTTTTACAGGAGCAAAGTATAACAAGTATGGCAAGGAAAAGTATTTTCTGCATTTGAGATCAGCGCTTATTCAGTGTCGAAAATATAAATAAATTATGAGAAGATAAAAACTCTTTCTACTTTTAAAAAATCATTTAAAGATCAACGCTCAATGCCCTTTTCAAAAAATCTTATTCTTCTTTTTTTACTGTTTAGCTTCTTTGCCTGTAAAAAGGATGAACGAATAGAAATAGTACCGGCAGAACCGTTTGCAACTGCAGGTACAAATCAAAATAATGTCGACAACTTTAGCGTTAAGTTAAATGCCGACAGTTTAAAATCAGGGCAAGCAGGTAAATGGTCTGTGGAAAAAGGTCTTGTCGAAAGTAAAGTATTCTTTTCCGATGATACCAAAGCCGATGCAACATTTAATGGTATGCCTGGCGAAACCTATGAATTAAAGTGGACGGTAACCTCAGGAGGTAAAAAATTTTCTGAAGCAATCGTTAAAGTAAACTTTAAGCCGCTAAAAGCCATTATAGAAAACACGTCGCCAGGAAATCAGACCAAATTCTATTTAATCGCCAATAAATATGACAATGGAGAATGGACAATAGAGGGAACGTATGCCGCCCTGATCAATCAGTCCCACGGTGGAACGGTAGTTGATGCCAAAAATGCGCCGTATGTACAGTTTCAGGGATACGCAAACCGAACGTATAAATTTACCTGGACTACCCATTACGGGAGCAAGTCCGCCTCTACGACGATTGAAATTAAGACGGGAAATTACCTTGAATCAGAAGCACTTATTGATCTGCAACTAGATCCCAATTCCTATCGGTTAAGTTACGAAAACGGCCATATTGTTAAACTTGACCTCAATGCAAGTGCCATCGCCTGGATTTTAAAAGATACCATACAATTCCCGGCTTTGCAATCCCTGGTTCATTTAAAAACGTTGAATTTAAGAGGAAGCGCCACGTATGATTTTCCGAAGGTAATTGGAGATAAGTATCTGCAACTTGAATATTTAAATTTTGATGATACGGGAATTGCGGCTATACCAGATAATATTGGCAATCTGAAAAAACTTAAAAAACTGCAATTATCGCATATCCAGTATGGCAATAAGATCTCCTCATTGCCGGAGAGCATCGGCGACCTTGAAAGTTTGGAATATCTTGATCTTAGTTATATAGGGTTGCAATACATTCCTGAGAGCTTTAGCAAATTGACAAACCTTAAATACTTTAAATTTGAATTGAATCCGGTTATTAAGTTGCCTGATGAACTCGGGAACATGAAGCAGTTGGAGATTTTGAGGGGTTATACTGACCAGGATATCCCGGCTTCAGTTTCTAAATTAGCAAACTTAAAGCGATTATATTTTTCAAACAAGGCAACAAACCCAAAATTACCGAACGATATTGGCGACCTAAAGGAGTTAGATTCTTTGATACTTAGTGGTGCTTACACCGAACTGCCCGCAAGCTTTAGTAACCTGACAAAGTTAAAATATCTTCAGATGACAACGCCAAAACTGGCCAGTTTACCACAGGCGTTCGGTAATCTGAAAGCGTTGGAAGTTTTACAGGTGGGGGGGATAATGAAAACTTTTCCTGAATCCTTTGCTGAATTGAGTAATTTACGCGCCCTCATTACAGGTGGCGGTCTGGAGTATCTTCCTGCACAACTAGGTAATTTGAAAAAATTAACAATATTAATTTGTGAATCGGGCAAGTTGAAGCAGCTTCCTCCAACTATAGGGCAATTAGTTAATCTGGAAGAATTAAAACTAAGAATGAACCTGATTGAAAATTTACCAGTTGGTTTTTTTGAGCTTCCTAAACTAAAATATTTGGATCTGTCCTATAATAAATTGACAAGTATTTCAACTGACTTTTCAAAGTTGTCTGATACATTGTTGCAGCTTTATTTCTACGGCAATAATTATAGCCCTGCTGAGGGTGTACTTCTTAAGCAGTTACTTCCTAAGTCGACTGTTTACTTATAGTACTCACAGCTGAATCTCTATTTTCAGCTTATAGTTTAAAATTGTTATATGAAATAGAAATGTTCCAGCGAACGACATCCGAAGGACGCTATGAAGAAGCCTCATTACGTTCAGTAAATTTGAGATCAGCTATTCTTTTTACTGGCTAAAAGGAGCCCTGCGGCAACCAACAGCATTCCTGCCGCAA